>NZ_JBHSAB010000002.1:0-107136 GCF_042649825.1 Legionella dresdenensis
GGTTTCCCCATGTGAAAGTAGGTCATCGCCAGGGCTTTATTAAAGCGCAGGTTGGGCTCTAAAGCCCAACTCTCCGTTACCAATCAAATCCAAAATCAAATACAAATCACCCAGTAGGTTGGATCGTTTGACCCAACATGAAGCCTAAAAAACTCCTTTAAATACATTATTAAAATCCCCTCTCTTAAAAATACAAAAAAATAACAAATTAACTAATTTTCATATATTTATTTTACTAATTTAAGGTTATAAAATAAGCTCATTCAAAAAAGGAAGAGGAAAGGAATAGCACTGTATGATAGTCCAACACATACACCAATTTATGAAAGATTTATCAAATCTTGAGCAATTAAGAGATTATGATCAAAATTTTTTACGCCAGTTCAATGATAAATTCAAAGATACCGAACCCGGCAAGAACTTCATGACCGAAAAGGAAGAAAAAGAGGCCATTACATGGTTGCTTTTATGCTTTGAGGAAAGATGGAAAAAAGTATTTGATAAGGCTGAAGACTATACTTTTATTCAGACACGCGCTAATGCTGCCTGGGAGAAATTAGGCCTTGAACTTAGCAAGGCAACTGGAAAACCTTTTTTATCTGTTTTAATGAGTACCCTGTCAACGCAATACAGTTTTAATCGATTACGGGATGCTGAGCAGGATCCCCGCCGTCTCCTTATTGGTGATAACAACCCGGACAAATCCAATTGGTATAAAGTTGGTGATTTGATAAAAAGGTTAAACGATAAAGGTAACCTGACTCTGTTTGAAGGAAATAACCGCACTGCGCGTGCTTTATCCATAAGAGAATTATGGCGTATCCGTAATAAGACGAGCCAGGGCTCTTTATGGCAAAAGATTCTCAATGAAAACCATTTAAATTACGAAGACCGCGATTTACGATGCCGTGGTAATTTGTCTTCCGAGCTGATCCGGCTCTTTTCTGAAATGGCTGAGCAATATAAAAGGGACGTAGCTGCCAATTCTGATGGTAAAAATTTCGAGCAGGCTTTTGAAAAACTAAATCAGCAGTTGATGCAGGCTAATTGTCTCGATGCGCTATATTTTTATGGCATACCTGTTAGTTTTAATGAAAAAAAGTACTATCTTGCAGAAATTCTGATTAACTGTCTTGATCGCAGTCCTGATTTACAGGAAAAATTGGATGCGGCGTCTGACGCTTTAACCCGGAATAAAGAACATATTAAAGCACGCTATTTTGATCTGAATGAGATTGATCGTTTTTATGATGAACCAGGCGTCAGTTTGCCTGAATCCTGCAAAGTAATACTTGAAAGCATTACCAAAGCAAAACATATAACCGTCGGCATGTTTGATAATCTGGCATTATTATTTAATTCTTATGGTGTTATTACTGAGACCAAAAGGGATAACATTACTTCGGAGTTAATCCGCCATTGGGCGCCAAAATGGCGTATAACAGATGAAGTGCCTCACCACCTGTTATCGCTTTTGCATAATTTAATTGAAACTTACGTAGAAGCGGAGCAGAGTAATAACAATCACATACTTTGGAAAAATACTTTAATTGAATTCCTGAATATATTAGCGCAATATCCCTTGGCTGAAACAAATAATTTTTATAGTGTCCCTATTAAAGTCGAAGGAAAAGACTATCCCATACTTGAAATAGTGCTGGCTTTTTTTACTCCTGATGAGTCGCTTTTAAAAAAACTAATTGAAACTTCACGGTGGTTATGTCAAAAAAACCCCTCTTTAATTATTGACTATCCTCACTTTGAAGCAGTTTACCAGGAGCTTGGACTTGGTAAAGGGTTTACAATTACTACGTTAAAAAAGTTAATCGATCAACTGCCAACCGATACTTTTGGTAAATCGAATAAGCGATTTGAACAGCTTAAATTGCAAATTGCCACTGAGACCACGATTAGCAGAAAAATGCTCGAAACATTAGAGCTATTATGCCAACAACGTTTCAAAGAGGTAGTTGATACAGCCAGTGATTATTTTTGGTCGATTAATCTGTCAGCTATAACTATTCCGAAACAAAAAGAGATTCATGAGCAAATCATAGTTGAACGAGCGGCTTTGATTTATTTAGCCCAGACTTTGCAGGGAGCAGGTTTAACGTCAAATGCATATCAGTTTTTGTTGGGAATCAGGCAAACCCACATTTCGTTAACTGGCGAACTGATTACCAATTATCCCTTAAGTGACTATATCTTATCAGATGATGGCAGGAATTTGATTTCATTAAGGGTCACCGTTGCTGAATCCAGGAGAACCGGACTATTTTATAATTATAGTGAATTGGAGCCAGGCAGTACGGTCAGGCCAAAACGTTTCACTCACAAAGAAATAAAAAGACTGGAGCATGCTGAATCTGAATATACGAATGCGTATATAACATTTGTCATGAATGAATCCGGAGACAATCCTGGTATAGAGGTAAGAACATACTATGCTTTAAAAACATTACTTGATAAGAGCCTCCATGAAATTGGCTGGAGAGACGATTATAGTAAAAGAGAGCAGAGCGAAGCTGATGATGCCTATGATGAATTTTGGAAGTTTTGCGACGAATTACCTTCTGATGAACTGGATCGGCTTTATAATCAACGAATTCATTATCGTGAGCTGAAATTAAATGTTGAAAAAAACATCTCGGTCAAAGAATTATTACGGGATATACGAGTAAATAATCGTTGTATTGCTGTATATGGAAAATTTTTATTTCAACTGGTAACAGAATTTGTTCCCTGGGTTAAATTCCGTAAGGATCTTGAAGAAAATGAAGATTTAAAGGCTATTCGAGCCAAAGAACCAACCAGAGTATTGCGTGATTATAAGGCGCTCGGCATTGGCGAATTACGGCGTCGTGTTTTGATTATCACCTATTCGCTCCTGACGCATAAATTCAGTTATACACCCTGTACTGGCAATACGGTGTGCCTGGATAGTAAATATAAGAATACAGTAACACGTACTGGCAGCAGTATATTTGAATTTATTTCAAACAATATAGAGAAAATGTTTAGTAATTCAGGTAGTGAGCCAGACTTTTATTTGCTATTTCTGGAGTTAATGGAAGGTATTGTCAGAACATCGTTGGAAGACAAAAGCCCTACCCGTTATCCTGATACGGAACAATGGTTGAGGTCAATTATTGATGGTACGCTATTTAATAAAGCACCCTTCTTTCCACCAGGCAATATTTTAACAGTTTTGTTAGCTGATTTTAAAAGAAAGGCAAATGACAAGGCATGCAAAAAGACAATCGATGACATATTAACGATTGCTTCGGAAAATAAACACGTTTTAATTAAATGGGTAGGAATAAATATCTGTTTGAGCAAGTACCTGGAATCATTGAGAACAACGGCAAAAATCCAATTACTGAATAAATTGCGGAATCTGGCAAAACCTGATGAAAACGAGATAGAGCAGATTTTATCCAAAAACAGTCCATCTGTCATTCAGAAATCTCCACGAGGAATTTTTGGTTCGCAGAAAGTCGCAACTCAAATGAGTGAAGAATTATATATCAAAGCATATAATGTATTAACTGAAACATTTTGCGGCGAAAAGACTATTGGAAAACAGTTTGTACCTGGAAAGTCAGTTTTGGAACAACAGCCAGAGCCTTATGCAGTGCAGCCTAATGTAATAACGGAAGCAAGGATTGCAGCGCTGGTTTGCGTTTAAGTTCTTTGTTCGCAAAGACGTACTATCCTGGCGTGCCATCTATTATTTTCAGCAAACTGCCGTAGCGGCTTTGGGCAACCGCGCCTGCGTCAACAGCAGCTAATAAAGCACAACCTGGCGAGTCATAGTGATTGCAGTTACGGAATTTACAGGATTTCGCCAATGCTCTGAATTCCCGAAAGCCATAAAGAATATCCGATGCCGGCATCTGCCATAGGCCAAACTCCCGCACGCCTGGAGAATCAACCAGAGCGCCGCCATCAGGTAAATGATAATAATAGGAATTGCTGGTAGTATGGCAGCCTAATTCAGAGATAACAGAAATTTCGGCGACAGCGATTTCTTTTTCATTGGGTAAAATTCGATTAATTAATGACGATTTACCAACTCCGGATTGGCCGACAGTTACACTAACCTGATCACGCAATACTTGTTTAAGCTGATCAAAACCCTCGCTATCATCCTTGCAAGTAAAAATAAGTTTGTAGCCAAGGCTCTGGTAAACCGAGATGAGGCGCGCCTGGATATCAGCGCAGGGAATGTCAGTTTTATTCAGGATGATTACCGCGTTTAAATCCAGATTTTCTGTCATCACCAGATAACTATCCAACAAGGCCCAACTTAATTCCGGTTTAGGCGCAACGACGATCAGCACTTGGGTGATATTAGCGGCAACGGGTTTATTCCCGCCGCGTTTATCTGTCCGTTCCAGTACCGAGGCGCGGGGGTAACGGCTGACTACAACCCCTTGTTCCGTGTTGGCTGATTGCCAAATTACTTTATCGCCAGCAACCAGTGAATCAATATTGGGCCTGATTGAGCAATGAATACGGTGACCATTCTCATCTTCAACAACCGCGTGGCGGCTGAATCGGGTTAAGACCAGGCCGTCATGATTGTTTGAAGAAGCGCTATCGTCAGTGCGATACCTGGCCTGGATTTTTTCAATCCGTGCTGTTTGCTGTTTATTGATTCGCCTTTTACTCATGGTTACAACATGGTTTATAATAGTTTAAATTGTAATTGTATACCTTTTGTATACCTTCAGCTAGAAATCAGGAATGGCTTGCAGTATGAAAATTTATCTTGTTGGCGGCGCAGTACGCGATCAGTTGCTGGGTTATCCGGTGACTGAGCATGACTGGGTTGTTGTAGGCGCAACGCCAGAGTTAATGCTGGAGCAGGGTTATACTCAAGTCGGCAAGGATTTTCCGGTATTTTTGCATCCCAAAACGCGGGAAGAATATGCTTTAGCGCGTATGGAACGAAAATCGGCGCCAGGTTATTACGGATTTCAATGTGATTTTAGCAAAAGCGTGACGCTGGAAGAAGATTTGCAACGGCGTGATTTAACTATCAATGCCATCGCAATGGATGAAAAGGGCGAATTAATCGATCCTTACCAGGGCGCAAAAGATATCGAGGCAAAAATTCTGCGCCATGTTTCACCTGCGTTTGTTGAAGATCCGGTTCGGGTTCTGCGGCTGGCCCGCTTTGCTGCGCGTTACCATCATCTTGGCTTTACTGTTGCCAATGAAACCCGGCTGTTAATGTATAATATGGTAAAACAGGGTGAGTTAACCCATTTGGTTGCCGAACGGGTATGGCAAGAATGGTATCGCAGCCTGACGGAGCGCAATCCGGAACAATTTTTGAGCGTCTTACGGGCATGTGGGGCGCTTGCAGTTGTGCTGCCTGAAATTGATGCTTTGTTTGGCGTACCTAATTCAGTACACTATCATCCTGAAGTCGATAGCGGTATTCATACGTTGATGGTATTGCAGGCAGCGGTCAAATTATCTGATAAACCGTTGGTCCGGTTTGCGGCTTTAGTTCATGATCTTGGTAAAGCGCGGACTCCCATGACTGCGTGGCCTAAACACCATGGCCATGAAGAGGGCGGGGTTGCTGTGATTGAACAGCTATGCGAACGCCTGCGGATACCGACAGACTATCGTAAATTTGCGGTCATGGTTTCACGCTACCATTTGAATATCCACCGCCTGTTTGAACTGCGGGCAAACACTATTGTTAAAGTGCTCGACCGGACCGATGCTTTCCGCCGGCCTGAGCTGTTTGAGCAACTGTTGTTAGTTTGTGAGGCGGATGCTCAGGGTTGCGGCCGTACTATCGATTACCGGCAAGCACAGGGCTGGCGTTATATTCACAGTGAATGCCTGAAAATTTCTGCACAAAAAGTCATTGAGCAAGGTTTTCAGGGTATTCAGGTAAAAGAAGAGTTACACCGGCGGCGAGTCGCTTGTGTTGAAATAATTTTAAATAGTTGGAAACATAATGAAAAACAACAATAACCTGATTTGGCTGGATTTGGAAATGACAGGCCTTGATCCGGAGAAAGATCGGATTATCGAGATTGCAACGATCGTAACTGATTCTGATCTGAACATTCTTGCAGAAGGTCCAGTGCTGGCGGTGCATCAATCCGAAGAGTTACTGGCAGGTATGGATGACTGGAATACCAGACAGCATAATCAGTCAGGTTTGGTAAAGCGGGTGCGCGAATCGTCCGTAACCGAGGCGGAAGCCGAACAAGAGACCATTGATTTTCTACGGCCGTTTCTTGACGCCGGCAAATCACCGATGTGCGGCAATAGTATTTGTCAGGACCGACGATTTTTATATAAATATATGCCGCAGCTGGCTGCTTTTTTTCATTACCGTAATCTGGATGTCAGTACTTTAAAAGAACTGGTCAAAAGATGGCGGCCGCAACTGTTAAACGGTGTTATCAAGGATTCCAAACATCTGGCGCTGGACGATATCAGGGATTCGATTGCCGAACTTGTGTATTATCGTCAGCATTTTATCAATTTATCAGGTGAAAAAAATGACCCTGCGTGAAAAACTTGAGCTGCCTGACGGCGCTGATAAATTATTACTGCATTCCTGCTGCGCTCCTTGTTCGGGCGAAGTAATGGAAGCGTTATTGTTTTCTGAAATTAATTTTTCAATCTTTTTTTATAATCCCAATATACACCCAATCCAGGAGTATGAGATTCGCAAGCAGGAAAATATCAAATTCGCTGAAAAACATAATATTCCTTTTATCGATGCTGATTATGATAAAGACAACTGGTTTGAGCGAGTCAAAGGGCTTGAATGGGAACCAGAGCGCGGCAAGCGTTGCACAGCCTGTTTTGATATGCGGTTTGAGCGTACAGCGTTATACGCCGCTGAACATGGCTTTCCTGTAATCAGCAGCTCGCTGGGGATTTCACGTTGGAAAGACATGAATCAGATTAATCAATCAGGTATTCGTGCGGCCGATCGTTATCCGGGAATGGTGTATTGGACATACAACTGGCGTAAAGACGGCGGTTCAGGCCGGATGTATGAAATTGCCAAGCGGGAAAACTTTTACAAACAGGAATATTGCGGCTGTGTTTATTCGTTGCGGGATACCAACAACTGGCGTAAGCAGAATAATCGCGATAGGATAAAAATCGGAATAAATTATTACGATGAAGAGCAATGATTGCAGGTTGGGTCGTGTCGACCCAACATTATCATAATTCAAATAAAGGAGTTTTCGCATGGGAAGCCACCATCACAACCATGATCACAGCGACCATTCCCACAGTCATTCACATGCAGTTCCCGCAACGTTTAACAGTGCTTTTTTAATTGCTATTATTGCAAATGGCCTGTTTGTTATTTGCCAGATTACCTTCGCTTTTCTTGCCAACTCTTCCAGTTTGCTAGCTGATGCCGTGCATAACCTGGGTGATGTACTGGGGCTTGTGCTGGCATGGATTGCCAATAGCTTGCTGAAACGCTCGCCAACAGCAAGCACGACTTACGGCATGAAGAAAACCTCTATTCTTGCAGCGCTTGCCAATGGGATCATGCTGGTGTTTACCTGCGGCGTTATTGCAACCGATGCAATATATAAATTGTTTTCGCCGGGGGAGGTCAATGCCTTATCGGTAATGATTGTTGCTGGTATTGGTATAGTCGTTAACGGAACGACGGCAGCTTTATTCCTGCGCGGAACCGATGATTTGAATATCCGCGCCGCGTTTCTGCATCTGGTCTATGACGCCCTGATTTCTGTAGGGGTCGTTATTGCCGCACTGATTATCTATCTGACTGGCTGGGTCTGGGTCGATCCGGTAGTAGGGATTTTGATTGCATTGATAATTATTAAAGGAACCTGGTCATTGTTTACCGACAGTTTCCGGTTAATTATTGATGGTGTACCGCGCGAAATTTCATTGGCGCAGGTTCAGGAGTTTTTACAGGCTGAGCAAGGGGTTAAGCAAATTCATGATTTGCATATCTGGGCGTTGAGCACTAAGGAAAATGCGCTGTCTGTCCATTTGTGGATGCCGGAACAGGAACTGACTGATGAGGCTCGGCAGCGTCTTATTAAAACATTAAAAGAAAAATATAATATTCATCATGCAACAATTCAGGTGGAGCGTAGCCTGGATTTTTGTGATGATGCTTGTTAATTTCAAATTCCCTCTCCCCAGCCCTCTCCCGATACGGGAGAGGGGGTAAAGTGCAATAGATTCCCTCTCCCCAGCCCTCTCCCGATACGGGAGAGGGGGTAAAGTGTAATAGATTCCCTCTCCCCAGCCCTCTCCCGATACGGGAGAGGGGGTAAAGTGTAATAGATTCCCTCTCCCCAGCCCTCTCCCGATACGGGAGAGGGGGTAAAGTGCAATAGATTCCCTCTCCCCAGCCCTCTCCCGATACGGGAGAGGGAGTAAAGTGCAATAGATTCCCTCTCCCCAGCCCTCTCCCGATGCGGGAGAGGGTTAAAGTGCAATAGATTCCCTCTCCCGTATCGGGAGAGGGTTAGGGAGAGGGCATAACAGGAAAGCTCATCACAAACCGCGCATACTCCCCCTCCTGCGAACTACAGGTAATATCGCCGCCAAAATGATTCATAACCAGTTTGCAAAACGAAAGCCCAAGCCCGGTGCCCATGAAGGTGGTAGTATAAAAATGGCTGAATAATCTTGCCTGTTGCCGCGTAGACATCCCTTTGGCGGTATCCTCAAAATACAGCCGGTTACAATCAGAATCTGTTTCCGTCCATACCGTAATGCAGCCTTTTTGAGCGGTTGCTATAGCATATAAAGCATTTTTGATTAAATTAAACAGAATATGCTGCATCAATAATTTTGAGCCTATAAATTTAAAATCGCCCTGCAGGCTTATCAATTGTTTTTCTTCATCGTTTTTAAACGGATACCTCGCCAGTGCTTCATTCAGGCATTCCGCCATGGAACAAGGCTCCATGATGCAATTTTGCAATGAATGGTCGCGTCCGGCTTTAATCAGCAACATATCGATAATAGTATTCGCGTAGTCAGTTTCGCTGATAATGCGCTGATTGACCTCCCTTAATTGTTGTAGCCGGGAATCCCGTAAAGTGTGCTGTAGCAGACCGTGTTCTTTGGCCAGCAAATAGGCTTCAATAAGTTGGGGGAAATAGTGGGTGCTGGCAGCCGCACCGCTTTTTATTCCCAATAATGGGGTTCGCAGCTCATGGGCGATCATCCCGGCTGCGGCGGCAATGCCATCCAGCTTTTGTTGCTGCAGTACAGCGGTTTTGTGACTGACTGCTGAGCCGGCCGCAATCACAAAGATGACCATCACCAGCATTTCCATATGTTCTTCGCCAAACATCATTAGCGGTAAACTCAAATAATGAATAATGAAAGCAATTCCCCAGCCCAGAACAATAAAAATGACCAGACTTGGCAGATCAACCAGCAAGACCAGTAAAAAAACACTGCACAACAATGACATAGCTGAAATGACGCTGGCATAATTCATTAAAAATGAAAAAGCGAAAAAAAACGATAGCGAGTAAAGAATGGTACAAAACCAATACCATGGTAAATACCGTTTCCACCGCTCTGGCCAGTAAGGCGAAAGCACAAGCCCCAATCCCAGAAAGCTGCCGATAAGCCGTAGAGATAAACTTTCATAAGGCTGAGGGAACCATTCGGTCCAAATCCAGTAAAACAGCGGAAAACCAAAACAAATAATAAATCCGACAGCAACCACCTGATGCATGGAATAAGACAGGCTTCGCTGCATGGCATTATGAATATAAGCAATCAGATTCGTTATCAGTTTCATCATTCAACACATTTAGGGATGCCTGATTATCTATGCTATCATGCCTTATTTATCTTTTACCAATTTCTGTCATGCACAATAACGTATTACGAATTGCCACCCGTAAAAGCCCGCTGGCGCTCTGGCAAGCACAATTTGTTGGTGATCAGATTAAACAGTACTGGCCTGAGTTAACCATTGAGCTTGTTCCCATGCTGACATCCGGGGATCGTTTTTTAAAAGACAAATTGCAAGCCATTGGCGGTAAAGGGCTTTTTGTTAAAGAACTGGAAGAGGCGATGCTTGCCGGCCGGGCGGATATTGCAGTCCATTCCATGAAGGATGTGCCGGCCCAATTACCAGATGGCTTACAGCTTGCCGCTACCTGCAGGCGCGATAATCCTTTCGATGCGCTGATCAGCATAAAATATGATTCCCTGGAATCATTGCCGGTAAACAGTGTAATTGGAACAACCAGTTTACGCCGTCAGTCACAACTTTTGGCTTATCGTCCTGATCTGGTTATTAAGCCATTACGCGGTAATATTCAGACTCGGCTGGCCAAACTGGAGAGTGAAGAGTTTGACGCGATAATCCTGGCCGCAGCTGGCCTTGAACGTATGGCCTTGGATCAGCATATCCGGCAAATCCTGGATGACCGGTTGATGCTGCCAGCTTGCGGACAGGGAGCTTTGAGCATAGAGTGCCGAAGTAATGATGCCGTTATTCAGCAGATCTTGCAGCCCCTTAACGATAGGGTGACTGCGGCCTGCGTTAATGCGGAACGGTTGGTTAATGGTTTGCTGGGGGGGAACTGCCATGTTCCGCTTGCAGTATACTGTTCTCCTGAACAGGAGCAGCAAATCAGACTACGCGCCAGGGTACTTGCACTGGATGGCTGCATTGTCATTGAAGATACGCAAAACGGCAAACTTGCAGAGGCAAATGAACTGGCGCAACAATGTGCAGACAATCTGCTGGCTAAAGGGGCCGCTGAGCTATTAAGCAATGATCATGGCCAGGATTGATTTGACAGGATTACGGGTGTTGAATACCCGGCCCTTTCCTCAGAATAAGCCCTTAAGCAGGTCAATCACCAATGCTGGCGGTGAAGTTATCGAATGCCCTGCTTTGGAGATTGTTGCTAATGCTTTCCAGCCGCCGGAACATGGCAAAGCGGATTATGCCATTTTTACCAGCGCCAACGCGGTGACTTACGCGCAAGCCAGTCTGAAAAACTGGCCGCAGCATATGCAAGTGATAGCCATTGGCCAAGCAACCGCGAATGCTCTGCAGCAATACGGCATTACAGTAACTGCTATTCCAACTTCCGCGGACAGTGAAAATCTGTTGGCATTGCCAATGCTGCAGCACATCAGCCAAAGCACTATCTTGTTGTTTAAAGGCGTGGGCGGCAGGACGCTGATTGCTGACACATTAAGACAACGTGGAGCTCATGTAATCGAGCTGGCTGTTTATCAACGGGCTATGCCGCGAATAAACCAGGAACAATTGGCAGCATGGTGGCACAATGACGCAGTCGATATTATACTGTTTACAAGTCATGAAGTTATGTTAAATATTTTCAAGCTGTTTGGCGAACAGGCTCATGCATGGTTAAGGCACAAACCTTGTCTGGTTTTTGGCGATCGTTTGGCTAAAGAAGCAAACCGGCTTGGTATAGTTACAATAATAATAAGCGCCCCTGAAACCATTTTAGAAAAATTACATCATTTCAACCAAGGATTAACCCATGGCAACAAGCGATGATGCACAAAAAGAACTTCAACCCCAGGTGCAGGAAATAAAAAAATGCCGCTGGCAACACTACCTGCTTTTACCGGCTGCCGTTCTGGCACTTATATTATCTGGTTACAGCAGTTATCAGACCTGGCAACTCAAATCACAGGCTGGCCGAATTCAGACCGGTTTACAGGAGGATCTGGCTGCGTTCAGAATGAGTCAACAGGATGCAAATAACCAGTGGCAGACTGCCAGTCAGGACCGACAGCAAAAGTTGCAAATACGGGTCGAGGAACTGAATAAAACCCTGAAGACAGCCCTACAACAACGCTTTTATCAGAAACAGGACTGGTTATTATTAAAGGCGCGTTATCTGCTCGAACTTGCCCAGATTAACGCCCATTGGAGTAAAGACCAGCAGACAACAGTTGTTTTATTACAGGAAGCTGACAAGGTTCTGCAAGATACGGCTGAACAGAGTATATATCCGGTTCGGCAGGCGATAGCTGATGAGATTGCCCAGATTCAGGCCAACCCCGCTGTTGATATTGTCGGTATTTTAAGCAAACTTGATGCGGCTCAAAATACGGTCACCCAATTGCCGGTACGTCGACAGACAACTCCTGTAACAAGCGGCGCTGAAAAAACGACGCAATCGGCATGGCGTGAGCGTCTGAGTGAAAATATCAGTCTGCTTGAGAAGCTGGTTGTGATCAGGCACCATAACAAGGATATCAAGCAGATGCTGTCGCCGGTTTATCAATCACTGCTCATTGAAACCATACGGATGGACTTGCAGGAAGCGCAATGGGCCGTATTACAGGGAAATTCAACGATTTATCAGCAAGCGCTGGCTCAAGCCTTGCGTGAGATTAAACGGGTATTTGAACAGAATGCTCAAGGAACGCAGGCATTAATCAGCCAGCTTGAAGCCTTGCAGCAGAATAAACTGGATATCGCACGGCCGCAGTTAGAGCAATCATTGTCGCTGCTTAACCAGTTTATCGAACAGAAAACGCAAGTACCGATGCCCGCAACAGAAGGAAATCCGCAATGATTAAACTCCTGCTGCTATTTGCTGTATTACTGGTTTCAGTCTGGGTGGGTGTGCAGTTAAGCCATGATCCGGGCTATTTGTTAATCGCGATTAATCATTGGACGGTTGAAACGACTCTCTGGGTTGCTATCACTGGTATGATAATTGTGTTTTTGTTATTGCATGGCTTACTGGTATTATTGAACCGGCTCCATCGGTTGCCAGAAAACTACCAGCAATGGAAAGTAAAACACCGGACGCAAAAAGCGCAGGCAAAAACCCGAAAAGGGTTAATTGAATTCAGTGAAGGGCATTGGCAATCTGCACAAAACCATTTAATTAAAGCGTTGCCGAATACTGATACGCCTTTAATCAATTATCTGACTGCGGCGCGCGCGGCACAGGAGATGGGTGATAATCAGCTGCGGGATGATTATCTGCGTGAAGCACAACAATCAATGCCTGATGCCAAAATCGCGGTCGAATTAACCCAGGCGCAGTTACAACTGGCCAATCAGCAATGGGAGCAAGCGTTGGCAACCTTGCGCCACTTGCAGGATATGACGCCGCACCATGCCTATGTGCTTAAATTGCTGACCAAACTATATCAGGAAGTGCGTGATTGGCCGCAGCTGATAGCCTTATTGCCAGAACTACAGAAATACAAGATTTTTACCGGTTTAAGCTTTGAAAAATTGCGGCATCAGGCTTATTTGCAGGCTCTGGCTGACATGCTTCGTTTGTCGCACGCGGATGCTGCGCGTAAATTAATGGACAGTTTACCCAAACCCTTACGCTATGATCCAGAAATTAACGCCAGCTACTGCGAATTTCTTATTAAGGACAGTCAGCAGCAACAGGCTGAAACCATTTTGTACCGCTGTCTTCGCCATCAATTTAACAGTAAATTAGTGGCTCTGTACGGTAGAATTAATGTCAATGACCGGCAGTTGACTTTTGTTGAATCATTATTAAAGAAATATCCCGATTCAGCGGAGCTTTTTCTAGCCGCCGGGAGGTTATGCCTCGCCCATGAGTTGTGGGGAAAGGCCAAGAGCTATTTTGAACAGAGCATTGCCATTAAAGCAATGCCTGAAACCTATATGGAACTTGGCAAGCTGCTGGAACGCTTTGGCGATCAGGGTGATGCAATGCAAGCGTACCAGCAAGGCTTAAGCCTTAGCTTATAGAGACAAAATTCGATCTATATCTTCCTGAGTGAGCGGTGTTTCTTCTGCGTTGTTGGAAAAATCAGGGCTTTGTGGGGCGTAGTTTGTGGTTGATAGCTTGCTAATGGCATCCGCGAATTGGAAGCGATACATCGAAGACTGGTCTGGTGAGCTGTCCTGCACGGCTCCTTTCTGCATCGTTGGCTTATTGGGCGATGCTTTATCTCTTTTATTGAAAAAATCAGAGCCTTGTACGCTCGTGCTGGTCTGAGAGTTAGCTCGTTTTTGCCTCACCATTCTGGCAGTATCTTCAATTCTTGATGGTAAGGGGCGTTTGTTAGCTGGTTTTGTTGGAGTTGGCGGGCATGTTATATTTGAGGAAAACAATTGTTTGCCATCAATCTCTCCCATTGTCAGCCGCCGCGGTGCGGTATACGTGCGTGTAACAGGTTGTTGTGGCTGATCTTTCATTTTAGTACATATATCTTCAGGTAGTGTGGCTACCCAGGCGTTTAATTCATCGGCCTGAGCAGAATATCTAACAATATCAGGTGATTCAACTAATTTGAAGTTTGCTGCCAGAGGAATTTTGAGATGTTCGCGGTTAACAATAAATATAGCCAAGGGCCATTTGACGCGGTCAAAGATTGGTGTGAAATCACCGCTTTTGTTATTAATATTTTCAATGGTTGTGTAATCAGCAGATAAAGTAATAATACCTGCTGCAATTGATTTGGCGTCGAGATGGGTTATTGCCCCAGTCATTTTCCAATGCGCGAGGATTGGACCGCCATCACCGCCCTCGAGTGTAAACCAGAGGTTATAATGTGCATCAACCAAATAACGTAGTTCTCTTTTTTTAGCGGCTCTTTCAGTCTTCATCAGTTCGATTAATTCTGGTAACTGCTCAAGAGGATATACCTCAGCGTTATTGTTTTTTGGTTTTGTATTCTTACTATGCACGGCGGTAATTTTTTTTTGATTTTCAGTAAAGGGCCGAAAAAGGGTGGAAAGCGTCATAAAAAAGTCTCATTGAGTTAAAATTAATCAATTATAATTTTTTTGAACAGAAAAGAAAAGAGTTTTGGTGAAAAAAAGTGGCGTAATCAAATTTTTCCTCAAAGGAGTGTTGGGCTTTACAGCCCATTCTACAGGGTTTGAATGATATTAAAGCAGCAACAATTCTTCTGCATCAATCTCATCAAGATAAGCATAATAAGATGAAATGCGGTTTTTATCAAAGGCTGGCGCAATACCCTGAATATGAGCATATAGATAATCAGATTGGGGCGCTACCTGGTGGCCGGTTATAAGCGGCAGCGGTAAATTCTGCTCATCCAGCCGGCTGCGATAAAGAATTTTCTCGCCATTTCTGATTTGATTAATAACATCCTGGCTTGCTCCCCGGCTTGCTGCCAGTTCAGCATCGGATTCGAGCCGGGTTTTATGTTTGACAATCAAAGTACTAGCCTTTGCATCATTGTCCAGCAGAAAATAATTGCCATCTTCATCGGAAACATAATGCTCAATAATCATTTTCTGGCGGCAAAAATCTCTGAAAAAGCCTGCGAAGGTGCGATCGAGCAAGTTGTCGGATAAATGCAGCGATAACCTGCGTACCAGACTGTTGGACATATTTTGAAAATATTGCCATTGCAAATCATAAATACTTTGAGTAATTAATTCAGCGGCTTCGGGGTCGCTTTTGTGAATATAGCGTTGGATTAAGCCCTCATTAAAGGCTTCCACGGCCAGCTTTTCCTCAGCTTTGCCGGTTAACAGGATTTTCTTGATATTACTGTTGCTCAGACGCCGGCAAAACTCGAGCCCATCCATGCCAGGCATGGCATAATCAACCACCACTACCGAGATTTCGGCAAAACGCCGTTTATTATACATTTCATTACAAATTGCTGCAAAGTTGTTCTGATTGTTTTCATTGTAATAATTATGACAGCGCTGTCCCAATGTACTGATTTCAAGATTTTTTTTATGAATAAAGTCAAGGGCATCAAAAGGAGAATCAAAAATGCGATAGGCAAGACCTTCATCCAGCTGGAGTACAAAATTGAGCAGAAAATCCCGATTGTCATCAATAAATAATGCAGTGCTAGGAAAATAGCAGGCCGGTATAGAAAAATATTGCATAGCTCCTCCTGAGCAAAAACTCCTGTGACAGGCTGTCTACAAAAATAACACGATTATCAGGTTCTGTGAACCAAATTTAACAGGTTGAAAATATGTCGTCTTCGCTAATGCCCGCAAAGACTCACGATACTCACTGCCATTAAGTTAAGAATACTGTCATTCCCGCGAAGGCGGGAATCCATTTATCAGGTTGGCTCCTTACCTTGTTTGATGGATGGATCCCCGCCTTCGCGGGGATGACACATACTGCATACTTAAAAATAACAGCCATAGATTGCATGTTCACGGCCAGTCATATAAGCCCAATAGCGATCGCCATATGACCAGTGCCAGTACTCAGTTGGATAATTCACAAAACCGGCTTCTCCCAGTACCTGGCACATGATGCGGCGATATTTTTTAGCCTGATCCGAAATCAGCTTACAATCGGTTTCTGAAAGAAGCGCATCAGTATCAGACAGCCAGTCCGCCGGGTGGAGGCCCATATCAACCACACAATCATTTTGATCAACCAGATAAACATCAATAGCAGCGCCGGTTGCATGAGGCGGTATATTGGGTGTGCCATCCAGATTAAGCACCGGAGAAATCAATTTCATCGTTTCATTAAAAAGCTGCTGGTGACGCCAGTCAGGATGACAGGCTGCAATTTGCCGGTAACGCTCTTCAAATAACGTTTTTTGCAGAGACAGGCTGCGGTAGCCCTCATACAGGCAGAATTTCAGATTGTCAGGCAGCGCTTTCTGCGCACTCAGCAGGCGCCGATAGACTTCACTGCGCATTTTGGTGTAATCGGTATTATCCGGGATTTCTGGTGATGGGCCGATTAATATCTGATTATCCTGACGGATATCGATTAACGGATCGTGGTTTTCCTGTACTGGTATGGCCAGAATTTCCGGCGCTGCAATTAGTATAATCTCATTGGTATCTATTACCGTCATGGTACACCTCCTGATCCTGACTAAGAATATATATCTCCATTGTGCCAAAAAATTTTCAATAACGCATCAGGGAAAAATTTCTGTATACCCGATAAAGCTGAATATGGTATTTTGGGATATTGATATTTTACCAAGTTTTTGGAATGACATAGTCTGGAAAGGATAATATGCGTTGTTTGTGGTTGATATTGTTAATTGTTACCGGGGAAGCCCATGCTGCAGATGGCAGCCGCCAGGAGATTGAGCAGCGGATTCAGCCGGTCGGCAAAGTCACGATTGAATCTGATGCTGTTGTGCCGCCTGCTGAGGAACCGCAAAAAACAGAGCCTGGACGGGCAACCTATCAGCAATATTGCATCGTATGCCATAAAGATGGTCTTGCCGGTGCGCCCAAATTCCGCAATACTGAGGATTGGAAGCCGCGGCTTGACCAGAAGAAGCTGGACGGGTTGGCAGCATCAGCCATTATCGGGCTTAATGCCATGCCAGCCAAAGGAACATGCTCGGGTTGTAGCGAGCAGGATATTAAAGATGCCATTCAATACATGTTGCCTGAATCATGAATAAAATAACTTACAGACAGTGGCAGGGAGCCGTTTTTATTATCAGCCTGATAGTGCTTTATCTCTCCCTCTATTTTCAATATGTCAGGGATTTACAACCTTGCCCCTTGTGCATTATGCAGCGTGCCTGCGTCATTTTGCTGGTGATCTTAAGCATTATCGGCATTATGGCCGGCCAGCGGAAGGCGACCCGAATCTTGACAATCCTGCAATTGTTTGCTGGTATCGCCGGGTTATTTTTTGCGGCGCGTCAATTATGGTTGCAATCATTGCCTGCCGATCAGGTTCCCGCCTGCTTGCCTGGTCTTGATGTATTGTTTAAGTACTTCCCATTAAGCGATGTGTTGCATGCGTTGTTTTGGGGGGCTGGTGATTGTGCTGAAGTAGATTGGCAATGGTTAGGCGTTTCTATGCCTGGATGGGCGGCATTGTATTTTGTAGCTATGATAGGGGCGGCTTTTGTGACTCAGTTAAAGTATACCCGTTTACAAGCCCCGTGAGCTTGGCTATTATTGCCTTTTTGTTAATTTGATGACCATGACTGCATTTTCTTGTCAGCTACTGCATAAATACAAGCACAATCAAGCACGCGTTACCCGGGTAACGACACCGCATGGCGAGTTCATAACGCCAGTGTTTATGCCGGTTGGAACCCGGGCCGGGGTTAATAATATGATGCCTTCGGAGCTTTGGCAAGCAGGCAGCCAGATTATATTGGGCGGTAATACCTATCATATGTTGTGCGCTCCAGGCATGGAGATTATTGAGCAGGCCGGCGGCATGCATCCTTTTATGGGATGGCATGGCCCTATGTTGACGGACAGTGGAGGGTTCCAGGTATTTAGCTTATCCAGAAATCAGCAGATATGTACCATTGATGAAGAGGGCGCGCATTTCAGTTTGCCGGATAGTAGCCGTCTGATTCATATGACGCCGGAAATGTCGCTGGAAACCCAGAAAATTATCGGCGCCGATATCATTATGGCTTTTGATCAATGTACTCCTGACAGTGCATCACGTGAGGATGTCCAGCATATTATGGCACGCACTCATCGTTGGTTAGGGCAGTCAGTCAATTATCACCAGAATAACCCCTTATCACGTTATGGCAACCCCCAGGCGCTTTTTGGCATTATCCAGGGCGGCATATATCAGGACTTACGGCGAGAAAGCGCTGAGTGCGTAGTAGCCATGAATACCGATGGTGTAGCCATTGGCGGTGAAACCATCGGTTTTGATATGGTAAAAACGGTGGAAATTATTCGCTGGGTGAATGATTTATTACCGGAACATAAACCCCGCTACAGCATGGGGGTTGGTATGTCGCCGCAGGATTTGCTGGATGTGGTTGCCGAAGGAATTGATATGTTTGATTGCGTGGCGCCAACCCGCAATGCCCGGCATGGCGCGCTTTATTGTGGGGAAATCGTGCGTGACGGCCATTGGCTGCGTTTTGCCAGCGACTATGAAAATCAGCGTCTCCAAATTAAAAAAGCGGCATTTGCCAATGATTTTTTGCCAATAATGGCTAGCTGCCGCTGCTATACGTGCCAGAATTATTCTCGCTCAGCTTTGCATCATTTATTTAAACAAAAAGCCAATTTATTTACCGCACTGGCCAGTATTCATAATATCCACGTTATGCATGATGTTTGTGCTAAAATGCGGGATTTGATTACTGGCGCGATTTCACAGGAGAACTCATGATTATTGTTACTACTTCGCTGGGCGAGATTCATATCAAGCTTGATGATGAAAATACCCCGGATACGGCTGATAATTTCCGCAGCTATGTCAACTCCGGCTTTTATGATGGCACAATTTTTCACCGGGTTATTGGCAATTTTATGATTCAGGGCGGTGGTTTAACTCCCGAACTGACTCAAAAAGAAACTCAGGAGCCTATTAAAAACGAAGCAAAATACGCGCAGCCAAACAAACGAGGCACAATTGCCATGGCTCGTACCGCTGATCCGCACTCTGCTACCGCGCAATTTTTCATTAACCTGGTTGATAATGCCTTTTTGAATTTCAGCGCTGAAAATATGCAGGGTTATGGTTATTGCGTATTTGGTGAAGTAGTTGAAGGAATGGATGTTGTTGATGCCATTGCCAAAACTGCAACTGGAAACCGCCGTGGTTATTCTGACGTTCCGGTTGAAGATATCGTTATTGAGAAGGTTGTTGAAGTAGAGTAATTCGTACTTTTGTCCCCCTCTCCCGTATCGGGAGAGGGCTGGGGAGAGGGTTAAAATGGTTAAAATGCAAGAACAGCTGGTGAATTTGATTGTTCAACGATTAAGCGATGAGAAAGCGCAGTTACAACAGCAGTTTGCCCGAGAGCATGCAATCAAAGTTGCCCGGCATTTTGTACTCGATAATCTGCTGCCTGTCGAAATAGCCGAGCAAATACACGCTCATTTCCCCAAGCCGAAAGAAATGCATGTGATTAATAGCCCCGGGCGGTTGAAATTAAAATACAGCCACTTAAAGGATACCGCCAGTATAATTCGCGACATCAATGCGGCTATTCAGGACCCACGGGTTGTTGCGGTAATAGAAGAGATAACCGGAATCAGTCAGCAAATTCCCGATACCTCCCGCTTTTCCGGAGGGGTAAGCGCATTGCTGAAAGGGTATTATATTAACCCGCATCTGGATAATTCCCATAATGTTGAAAAGAAGCAATACTATCGCACGGTCAATGTTCTTTATTATATCTCGCCGGACTGGAAGCTTGAGAATGGCGGTAATTATGAACTATGGGATGCTGCTGTGGAACAACACATTGTGGTTCCGAGTTATTTTAACCGGTTAGTCGTTATGGAAACCAACAGCGCCTCCTGGCATGCTGTAAGCCCGGTGGTGTGTAATGAGCCGCGCCGCTGTGTGTTTAATTATTATTTTTCACCGATATCGCCAGAAGGGCGAGAATATTTTTTCGACGCCCCATCTTTCAGGCCGCGTCCGGAGCAGAAAATACGCCGCAGGATTATTAAGTTAAAAGACAGGTTGTTTGGCAAGGCCTGGTAGGTTGGGTCATTTGACCCAACAAAAGAGGGTGAATAATGGAAATGGGGTCAAATGACCCAACTTACAATGATTTTAACAGTTTTGCTTTAGTTTCCTCATCTACGAACGCATGCTCAAGCGCCATCCGGGTGAAATCTGTCATCTGAGCATCAGAAAACTGATGAAATGCCTGAATTCGCTCATACTCATTTGCCAGATTAGTACGGAAAAATGGCGGATCATCTGAATTTAAACTCATTTTGACGCCGGCATCCATTAACTGTCTCAGCGGATGGTTTTTTAAATCAGGAAATAACCCCAGAGCAATATTACTGTGCGGGCAGATTTCCAGGGCAATATTATTGTCAACCAAACGGGCAATAGTTTCTGGAGAATGCATGGACATTACTCCATGACCTATTCGAGTAACAGGCAAATTATCCATTGCTTCCATCATGCCGCTTGCCGGAGCGAATTCACCCGCGTGGACCGTGCAATACAAGCCGCCTTCTGAGGCAATTTGATAGGCTCTTTTAAACAGTTTGGGAGGGAAATTAAATTCATCGCCGCCCAATCCGAAACCGGTAACGCATGGAATATTATCTTTAAGCGTCTGAACCGCTACTTTTTCTGCCGCTTCTGCACCAAAATGGCGTACTGCGGTGCTGATAATACGGCCAACGATATGATATTTTTCTTCGGCATCGTCAATGGCCTGCTGAATAGCCTTCAAATGTTCAATAGACGGTATACCGCTTGCCTGTTCCGCATGATCAGGCGAATACATCATTTCAACATAAATCCCGCCGCTTTCAGCGGTAGATTTCAGATAATCAAAAGTAATGTCATAATAATCCAGCGGGTGTTTGATCACTGCCGCCACTTCATCATAAGCTTTTAAAAAATCAAGAAAATCGTCATAAAGATAACTTTTATCATCTTCAGATATCAACCCCGTTGGCAGAGTGATTTTATTACGGTCAGCAATCTTACGTGCTAAATATGGTGGGATAGTGCCTTCCAGATGCACATGTAACTCAGCTTTCTTTATAGTCATTATTTTTATCATCCAATAACATTAGTGAGAGGACGGCAGTCTACAGAAAAAATGGTAATCGTTCCAGATAGAATTATACTGGGCATGGTAACCTGAGCAAAAACGCGATAAAATCGGGATAGTTGAATAACCAGGAATAATTAATATATGAGCAGTTCAAATGATCTTGATAAGGCTTATGTCAGTCCTTACGATAAATTCATGTATAAATTTGATCAGGAACATGAAAAAAGCCCTTCTCAAATAAAAGAAATTAACAAACACAAACGTATCGCCAACCTGCGCGATAATGCAAATCCGGTAGACGACTCAGACAGCATCTGGGAACAATTCTAACTAGTAGACTTGATGCAGTAATAATGTTGAAAACTTACAACCTGTTGCACTACCCAATCAGGGCGTGCAACAATTTATAAGCCGCGATAGTCAGTACGGATGCTATGGGTAAAGTCAGTATCCAGGACATAAAGATATTGCGGATGACAATCAAATTCAAAGCGCCGATACCTCTTGCCAGACCAACACCCAGTACAGCGCCCACTAAAGTCTGAGTCGCCGATACAGGAATCCCGGTGCTGGTTGCAACAACAACCGTGGTCGCAGCAGCCAGGGTGGCGGCAAAAGCCCGGCTGGGCGTTAACGCAGTAATCGAGCTGCCTACCGTTTCAATCACTCTTCGCCCATAAACCAGTAAACCGGATACCACTCCAATACAACCAAGCAGAGTAATCCAGGCAGGGTAATTATCAACACTTAATGACTGAAAGGGATGGGTAAGCAGGCTATAGATGATTGATAACGGTCCAACTGCCAGGGCTACATCGTTAGAGCCATGAGCAAAAACCATTGCGCATGCAGTTAACGCCATTAATACCGCAAAGTATTTTTCAACCTGCAAAAACCGTTCACGTCTTCTGATTTGCGGTTGTTCAGGAATGTGTCGGATTACAAAAATGCCGATAAGGGTAATCGTTATACTGGTTGCCAGCGTAACAGCCAGCTCCTGTTTCAGGTTAAGGCGGATATCAAAATGGTTTAGACCTTTAAAGACTGTGATAAACGATAAAATCGTACCAACCAGGAATAAATACACTGGAATATAAATTTTTGCTTTGGCAAGCGGATCGCTTTTAACAAAAATGGTTTGCTGGATACTGATAAATAACACATAACCGGTGATGCCGGCGATTAATGGCGAGGTTATCCAGCCTATGGCAATATGAGAAACCTGTTCCCAATGCACGGCATCCGCGCCTAGAACTACACTGCCGAAACCAACCATGGAACCAACCAGGGCATTGGTAATGGACACTGGGACGCCCAGGTAGCTTGCCATATTCATCCAGAACGTACAGGCGAACAGGACGCCCAGCATGCCTTCAACCAGAATCAAAGGTTGTTCTGAGAGCTGACTGCTGTTAATGATGCCGTCGCGCATGGTTTCAGTCACCCCGCTGCCGCCTAAAAAAGCGCCGGCGAACTCAAACACAATGGCAATAATCATCGCCTGGCGTACCGTAATCGCCTTTGAGCCCATAGTGGTGCTCATGACGTTAGCCAAATCATTCGCCCCGACTCCCCAGGTCATGAAGAAACAGAGGGCAACCGCACAACTAAGTAATATAATCGAATAATCCATCTAACATTTTACCGAGCAATAAGAATTTGAAGCTGACCGCCAACTATCTGGGCCTGGTCAGCAAGATCGTCAATCCATTGAACCAGTTTGTATAGAAAGACTACCTCTATCGCAGGAAGATCCTCTTCCATTTCAAAAATGCGATGTCTTATATCGGCAAGTTTGTCATCACTGTCGTGTTCAATTTCGTCAAGCGCCATAATCATGTCTTCGACGATTTTGACTTCACTGCCGCGAAATCCTGTCTCCAATAACTCATCAAGTTCGTTAATCGCTTTGCAAGCCTGCCGTGATGCATCAATGCAGCGGCTGAGCAGGGAAAAGAACGGTTGCTGCAGATTCGCAGGTACTATCATCCGGCGGCTGATAATCAAACCGGCAATATCTTCTACTTTATTGGCGATACGATCCTGTGCGCTCAACAGCTCCAGCAAATCTGTGCGGGATACCGGAAGAAACAAACCGGTAGGCAGATGCAGCCGCAAATCACGTTTTATGACGTCAGCTTCTTTTTCGAGCGCTGCAATTTCCTGTTGTATTTTACCGGCGCTTTCCCAATCCTGAATTTGCACAGCCTCAAAAAAAGGGTGCAGCTTCTTGGCACACTGATGCACTTTGTGCATGTGCTGTTCGATAGGCTTGATCGGAGACGGTCCGAACATGTTAAATATACTTCCCATAATGGATGTATACCTGAGTGTAGGTTGGCGAAAGTATACCGCAAGTTTGGCTTATGTCACGACTTTTTTTGTGTGAGACCGTTATCAATATGTCCTATATTTCAACTAAACTAAATGAAAAACCAGGCATGGAGCGTACAGAAGTGAAAAAATATATCGTGTTATTGTGGTTGCTAAGCGGAAGCCTTTTTGCTGCCGGCATGATGACGAAAGTCATTAATTTACATTATCAGCAGGCGCAAACTGTAATTCAGCTTGTTCAACCCTTATTACAGCCTGGAGAACAGATAACAGGCAACGGACAGACTCTGGTCGTCAAAGTGTCGCCGGAAACGTTAACGCAAATCCGGCTGGTACTGAATAAAATCGATGTGCCTCCCGTTACTTTCCGGGTTACAGTTTATCAGGGCGATCCCAATTTTTTAAGAAACCAGAATAGTATCGGACTAAACATTAGCACCCAATCGCGTGCACGTCTTAAACGTTATCAATCGGTAACAGTCCTCAATGGAGAATCGGCATTTATCAGTTCCGGCGATGATCAGCCGTTGGTTAGCACAGTAGGCGTTGGATTATGGACAGGGGTAGGTTATCAACGCCGTCAGGTACAAAACGGATTGTTGGTTGAGCCGGTTTTACAGGGGCAGCAAGTAAAACTGGTAATCAGGCGTATCCGGGAGCAAACCAGTCCGGTTAACAATCAGGTGATTCAGCAGCAGCAAGTGGATACTACGATTATGGCGCCCTTGAATGAATGGGTAAACCTGGCTGCAGCAGAGGGGCCGCCAGCGGGGGCTAATACTCAGATGGTTATTCATGCCGGCAATAGTTTTGCCAGGTATTCCAATGTTTATATTAAGGTTGAGATTATAGGGCGGTAAATAGAACCCAACAAAATAATCTTGACTTCATTTGGCAATGACCAAACAATATCCGCTGGTTATTTTTATTGGTATAGCTATGCATATTCAGACTATTCACGCGCGTGAAATCCTTGACTCAAGAGGTAATCCGACTGTTGAAGCGGATGTTATTTTAACCACTGGCGAAACCGGCCGAGCCTGTGTTCCCTCTGGCGCTTCAACCGGTACACGTGAAGCATGCGAGCTCCGTGATGGTGATAAAAGCCGTTATCTCGGTAAGGGCGTAGCCAAAGCTGTTGCCCATGTTAACCATGAAATAAATAATGCTTTGCAAGGGTATGATGTCAGCAATCAGGGGCAAATCGACGCTCGTCTGATAGAGCTGGATGGAACAGAAAATAAATCACGTCTCGGCGCCAACGCCATTCTGGCCGTGTCGCTGGCAAGTGCACGCGCTTACGCCGCAGCGATTAACAAGCCTTTATATCTGGCATTAAATCAAGGCGAACAAATGTCGCTGCCTGTGCCAATGATGAATGTGTTAAATGGCGGTGCGCATGCTGACAATAATGTTGATATTCAAGAGTTTATGCTCATGCCGGTCGGAGCGCCTGATTTTGTAACGGCATTGCAAATGGGCACGGAAGTGTTTCATAGCTTGAAATCAGTCCTGAAAAAGCAGGGATTAAATACTGCCGTAGGCGATGAAGGCGGCTTTGCGCCGGATCTGAAATCAAACCGGCAAGCGCTTGATATGTTATCGCTGGCGGTCGAGCAGGCTGGCTTTAAGGTAGGGGGCGAGATTGTGTTTGCTTTGGATGTTGCTGCTTCAGAACTCTATAAAAATGGTGTTTATCATTTGGCTTCAGACAATAAATCGTTAGATAGCCAAGGCATGGTTGCTTATTATCAGGAGCTGGCAGCATCGTATCCTATCGTGAGTATTGAGGATGGCCTTGATGAAAATGACTGGGCAGGCTGGCAGCTATTAACTCAGGCGCTCGGCGACAAGATTCAATTGGTAGGCGATGATTTGTTCGTGACTAATCCGGCTATTTTACACGAAGGGATTTCACGGAAAATTGCTAATGCTATTTTGATCAAGTTAAACCAGATTGGAACGTTAACTGAAACTCGAGAAGCGATTAAGCTGGCTCATGCCAATAATTACCGCTGCATTATGTCGCATAGGTCTGGCGAAACAGAGGATACTTTTATCGCGGATCTCGCTGTGGCAACAGGCTGTGGCCAGATTAAAACCGGTTCGCTGTGTCGGACAGATCGAGTGGCAAAATATAATCAGCTGTTGCGGATTCAGGAAGTGTCGGGCCTGGCATATGCCGGAAAAGGGGCTTTGGCAAGGTAAAAACACGTACCCCCCTCTCCCAACCCTCTCCCGATACGGGAGAGGGCTTAATAAGTTATACGTTATTTTCAACCAGACATTCAGCAATTGATTCCGTTGCGGTATAAATATTAATAATCCGGGTAACCTGACTTTTGAGTTTTACCAGCAGATGGATTTTTTTATCTACATCAAATAGTTCCTGTTCACACTGGATAATTACTTTTTTAGCTTTTTCAACCTCTTGCTCACGCAAATACATTTTATAGTTACTGTAAATAAATGATGCTGCATAATAGAGAGTGAGAATAATAGCAATGCTGAACTCCACCAGACGATAACCCGGGCTGCGTATAGTTTGTTCCAATGCTTCCATCCCCATTTCACGGGCGATATTTGGCCCGCCGGACAAGAAAACAAACATGGAGGCAAAACTACCGAAGAAAGTCGGAATAAGCCCGGCTAGAAGCGGCAGCATATTCTTACGAAACCAGGATTTGCTATGAGTAAGTGTTGGACTGGTTGGGGTCGTTAACAGAGTGCTCAGTAAGTTCGTATCATCCTTGATTGAGCGCTGACTAAATAGTTGCTGCGCTTCTTCTTTTTTGAGTTCCTCTTCAGGCATGGTAACAAGAAAATAATAGATTGCATTGTCGATATTATCGATAATTTTGTGCAGACGAATGCAATAAAAACGATAAATACACTGTCGGTAAAGTGCATGTGTTTTTTGCGAGATTGCTGCTGTAAGTTTTTCTTTCCAGACGGAAAAGTCTTCCCCGCTCTCAAAAGCAAGATTCAAATCCGGGTCCTTACTGATTCCCGAATGCTCTTGAATATAGTGCAAGGCGTTATTTAAATACTTAATGTGAGACGATAATTCCTCTTTTTTTCTGGCAATAATCAGTTCAATGACATTAATTTGCAAGTTATAGATTTTCTGATTATGAATGGCTGATTTGGTATTTTGCGCGGTTAACTTAAAACTTAAAAAACCGACGACGATACTGGAAAATAGCGCCAGGCCGGTAATGGCTATCAGCATCGATATTGAATTCAGATGCAGGCCGGCAAAGCCTGAAAATCCCATCCAGGCACCGAAAACACTAGTAATAACCGTATTTAGCCCCAAAGCGATATTGCCCGATTTTTCAGCACGATTTGAGCGAATTTTAAAATTTTGTTCCCGGTTAAGGGAGCTTAGGTCCAATAGCATCCGATACTGATTTTTATCAAGCAGGCTGGCAAGATGGCCGGCGCCCAGACGAAGATGGCCTAACAGGATATTCAGTTCTAGCAGATTTAAATTTTCCAATTGCATGGCTGGTCCATAATAAATCAGAAAGGTAATTATTGATCAGGTTATTTAATTTCAAGGCATGAGTCCAGCTTTTTTATTTGAATATTGGGTTTAAACGGATAAACGTATATAATAAATCTAATTATCTCTTATTTAATTAACCATGCGCTCATTCATTCTGGTATTGATTCTGGCTCTGATTGGCCTGCAATATAAGCTTTGGCTGGGTGACGGCAGTATTAGCCAATGGTATACGCTTGAAGAAAAAATTGAGCGGCAGACTCAGGAAAATGAAGCGCTCGCTGCCCGTAACCGCGCTATTGAGGCAGATATTATGGAACTGAAAAGCGGTGATCAGGCTTTGGAAGAGCAAGCTCGATATGAGCTTGGCATGATTAGGGATGATGAAGTTTTTTATCAGTTTGTTGAATAATCCTGGGTCGGAACGACCCAATCTGTTTTTTTAGGCTATACTTCATAATATATGGACATAATCCCAATGTGACCAATATGCCAGCAAGCGCCATTTTTCGATTCAATAGGCGGTTAATTGTCTGCAAACCACATGCAAAGGCTGGTGTGGTATGAATAATTATTACAAATATTTCCCCTTGTTAAGCAAAACTGTCGATGGCATGCCGATTACTTATCTTGATTCCGCATCCACAACGCCCAAGCCCAGATCCGTTATTGATGCAGTTAATCATTACTACACCAATCTGGGAGCGAATGTTCATCGCGGCGTACATCCTCTCAGCGAGGGTACTACGGAGGCGTTTGAGCATGCACGCTATGCGGTGGCTGCCATGATAGGCGCGTCGCCCTCAGAAATTATTTTTACCCGTAATGCCACTGAATCATTTAATTTAATTGCGCATTGTATTGGCCTTGAAAAAAACGATGAAATTGTTCTGGCTGCGTCCGAGCACCATTCTAATATGTTGCCCTGGCAACATAAAGCCCGGTTGAAAATTATCGATCTCGATGATGATGGCGTTGCCAAATGGGAACAGGCAAAAGAATTGCTGAACCCGCAAACCCGTTTATTAACAATCGGTCATATTTCCAATGTTACCGGCGTTATTGCACCGGTACCGGAATTAGTGGCGCTGGCACATAGCCATGGCGTGCCAGTCATGATTGATGCTGCCCAGTCAATATCGCATCTGGCGGTCAATGTGAAGAAAATAGGCTGTGATTTTATGGGGTTCAGTTCTCATAAAATGTTTGGGCCGTCTGGTGTTGGCGTGCTGTATGTTAACAAAGATAAATATAACAAGTTGAGTTTGTTTAATATCGGCGGCGGGATGATTAAAGAAGCCACAACCAGCCATTTTATCGCGCTTGAACCGCCTTTTGCCTATGAGTCAGGTACGCCGAATATTGAAGGAGTGATTGGTTATGGCGCTGCCGTGAATTTTATTACCCAGATTGGTTTTGATAAAATAACCAATCATAACCGGGTATGGGGAGAATATTGCGTCAAGGCAATAAGCAGTTTGCCCGGTGTCCGCGTGATGGGCGGCAAGACCCCCTCAATACAACGCACCTCAATCTGCTCGTTTGCTTTTGATGATTGTCTGTTGTCGCCAACGCAACTTGGCCATTTGCTTGCCAATACCCATGGTATGTATATCTCAGCGGGAACACATTGCACACATGTGTTGCATAAACAGACCCAATTTCCGGCAACTATGCGGATAAGCGGCCATATCTTCAACGACACCAGCGATATCGACCGCCTGGTTTCAGCATTGAGAGAGTATCTCGAAAATCCGTCAAAATATCAGCATCAACAGTAGTTTTAAGTAAAGGAATGTTGGGCTTTACAGCCCAACACTCTTACTAAGAGATTAAATTGCAGTCAGCATTAAATCAATTTCAGGTTCCTTATCCCATAAACTGATCACATAACCGCCATTCCCTGAACCAGTCGGTTTTACTGCCAACGCGCCATTTTTCAGCAATAAATCCATATGTTGCTGCAGATTATCGCTAACCAGGCCCCAATTATAAAAACACTCAGCGCCGCGGTTGATGGCCTGGCATAAGAGGGATTGTGAGTCTTCATTGTATGTTTCAAGTGCAAGCCGGCATTGATTAACAACGGCATCCATTTCGTCATCTATACTTTTTGCTTTAATCGGATCTGCTATCCATAAATCGTTTACTCGGCTGATGCAATGCGAGGTAATGCCTATTTGTCCGCAGGAGGATAAATACCATTTGGGATGCCAGGCCAGGTTAACCGAAGTTAAAATGCCCTGATTGAAATAAATGCCGCCCTGGGCGCCGACACCGGCAATATCAAGGCCGCTGCTTTTACCATGGAACAGATTTTCAAGTTGGCGGGCAAAATCAAATACCGCTTCTGAGCCAATCAAACGCTGCGCCGCAAACCAACGGGCTACCGCTACGCATAAGGCGGCTGAAGCCCCCATCCCTACGCCAACCGGGATTGAGCAATCGAGCTGAAAATGACCGGTCAGGCGATTGAGAGAATCGCCCAGTAATTGCTGACTATATTCCAATACGCTCCAGAACAGCAGATGGATATCAGTGCCGCTGGCTCCGGTATAATCAGCGCTTAACTCCTTAGCGGGCTGATAATGCAAGCGGAGTTCCTTTTCACGAACCGGGAAAACAAGAGCGCCATGAGAACGTAATACCGCATGCTCTCCTGCCAATATCCATTTTCCGTGTGTAGTGGTCTCAAAATCACAAAACATCATAATTCCCGATCAAATAATCCTGTTTGAATTGCTGTGCCATTTCTATTTGATCAGCGCGGTACAGGAGATGAATATTAGGTCCGGCGTCCATGGTAACAATAGGTCCGTCGCCTTGTTTTAACCACAAGTCCTGCAGATTCCTTAAAACCTGGCGGCTATCGTCCGTAATGTAAGAAAAAGGCTTATCGCAGGTGGCGAATAATTGATGCATATCCTGAAATTCACGCCAGCAAGTCTGATAGGCGCTGCTCCAGTCCTTGAGCTCAAGGGCTTGCATAAGCATCTTCAGGTTTTCTGTAGCGCGCTGGCTACGGCCAGCATGAAGCGAACTGTTTTTGATTCGTCGATGAGCTTCACTGGAAGAAACTTTTTTTTCATCATGGCTGATAATGATTACCTGATGATGTAAATCATCATAAGGCAAATCAACAGCCCGAACGCTATCATCCTGCCACAAAGCCCAGGGTGTGAAAAAAGAACGGCAGGATGAGCCTGAACCCAGACGGCTTAACCGTGCCTGTTCTTCAATCGCGGGTTCAGCAATATTTTGTAATTCAGACAGGGCGCGTACCGCACATATCGTCAGGGCGGCAAAGCTGGACGCAGAGCTCGCCAGGCCGCTGCCGTGAGGAAATGTATTCGATGAGCGGACTAAAAAAGCGCCGGAATAACCAAAATGCTGTTTTAAGCGCTCCAGATGCTGTAAAAAACGTTGTTGCGCCTGTTGTGACAGGGTAAAAGGGATTGCGCCGGGCGTCGGCAGCGGCTCCCAGAAGTCTTTTTTTCCGGAGAGGCTTTCCATTTCCACATGGCTTAAGAGATTGGTCAATGTATAGGATAAAGAGGGATTTTCCGGCAAATTGGATTGTTCATCCTTTTTACCCATGTATTTAATCAAGGCAATGTTTGATGGAGCCTGAGCAAACCAATGCATAATATGTTTCCTCAATTTAAACTTTGCAGGTTGGGTCGAAACGACCAACCTGCACAAAACTCATGAAGCACTAATTGATTTCAGCTTGGTTGCCGCCAATTGTGCTGTTGGGGTATCGGGATAATTATTAATAACCTGTTCCAGACTATGTCTTGCCTCGGCTTTTCTGCCGGACGCTGCCTGGGCATAACCAATTTTGAGTGTACAGGCTGCGGCCTTACTCGATGCCGGGAATTGTTTCAGCACCGTCTCAAAGTGGCTTATGGCTTCAGGATAATTTCTTTTAACCATATATAGTTCACCCAGCCAGTACTGTGCGTTTGCCGTATAACCGCCATTAGGATATTGACTGACAAAATTCTGCATGGCAATTAATGCATCATCGTATCGTTTGTTCTTCACCAGGTCATAAGCAGACATGTAACTGATTTGCTCATCAGCCGGATTATTCCGGCCCGTACCGGCAGGGATGACCGGCGCAGTGAATGAACGAGACGCTGACGGCGGCAGGCCGGGGCGTTGTAAGGCTGCTGCCGGAGCAGGTGGTGTGCCGCCTATGTCCAATTGTGTTGGTTGCGGCGTTGATGTATTTTTAGCCGTTGCAGCGCTGTTTAATCGGGCATCAATGTCTTTGTAAAACGAGAGCTGTTGCTGTTGCAGCAGTTTAAGCTGGTGATCCTGAACTTCAAGCAGCCCGCGTAATTCGCGGATTTCCTGCTGCATGCTTTGTACTTTGGCAGCTACGCTCATGTTACTGGCATTATCGCCAATTTCACCATTATCCTGTGCTAAAGCAATTTCTTCTTCAGCATTGGAATCATCATACCGTCCATTGGCCACAGGCCGCTCAGCTGCGGCCTGTTGGTCGTCAAGAATTGCAAAGTTTTCGCTGTCGTCAACGACCGGCGCCTCGGCAAAAGCCGGGGCCGGTAGCAGGCAGCTAAACCATAAAGCCAGAATCAGGCTTGGCAATTGCTTCATCGGGTTGCCTCGTAAGTTAACTCAACACGACGGTTCTGCATGTGAGAGCCTTCGTCATGGCCAAAGTTGGCAGGGCGCTCTTTACCGTAGCTGACTACCCGGATTTGATCACGGCTGACACCGGCCATACGCATTAAGTCAGCGACAGTGTTGGCACGGCGCTCGCCAAGGGCAATGTTATATTCACGGCTGCCGCGCTCGTCAGTGTGTCCTGCTAACAGAATACGCGCGCCTGGATGTGATTTCAGGTAGTCGGATTGGGCATCCAGGGAAGCCATGTATTTTGGAGCAAATGTACTATCGTCATAAGAGAACAGATAACGTTGGTTATGCGGTGCCTGAGTTGTATAGGATTCACCTGGCTCCTGGCCGGCAAAACGGGTAAACTGACCCAGACCATGGGCTGCTGCATCGCCGTCAGCATAGCCATAACCGCCGTGTGGATTTTTAGAACAGGATGCGAGTAGGACCATACTTGCTGCAACAAGTCCGAATTTAACAAATGATTTAGCTTTCATCCTCTATTCTCCTAATTATTCTGAATTATTTTTAAACGCCATTGTGGCGGCACATTGTACAATAATCTATTTCGTGTGGCTAATAATAAACGTAACAAGCTCCGCAGTAAATTGTCTGGTTGCTGCGTTCGCTGCAACAACGCCGCCATAAGGCGTGTCGGCAGCGCAGGGTATCCGCTTGCTGATTAGCCGGGAACCAATTATCCGGTTATCACTGGTTCGGGTAAGCACGATTTTGACTGTAAATTGCAACTGGCTTGGCCGGGTCAGGAAGTTCTGTTGCAATTCAATCAGCTGGGTATCAAGCCGATAATCAGCCCGCTCAGCGCTTGGGCTTGAGGCAACAGCATAAAAATAACCGGAATATTGCAGGCTTTGCACCATCAAGGGTAATAACATGTCAGCGGGTTCATCAAACCAGGCGTTATGGGCGAATGCATTAATTTCATAAGGCTTTTTCAAATACAGCATTTGCTCAGTCTGATAACCAGCCGCTGCTTCCGGTGGAGTAACCAGAATAGTATGGCTGCCAGCTTGTCTGGTCATGCGTTTGGCGCTAAACGCGCTTAGTTTGTATTGGTTCGTTATTTCCTGTTTGACAGGCGAGCACGCCGTCAGCAGGAGTAAAGAGCTGCCTAACAAACAATAGACTAATTTTCTCAAGGTTATTCTCCTGGCCCAGGTTTGGATGGTGCCGTTCCTCGAATGATGACGGATGGGTTTTGGCGCATTTCTGAGCTTACTTTTTCCAGATTGGCAGCAATATTGTCAAGCCGGCGCAGCAATACTACGGCGGGCGGTATAGTTTGCTGGGAAATTTTATCAAGCGCTGTTTTGCCCGCGTCCATCGTCGCCGATACTTGTTTGCCGGCATTACTGATATCTGTAGCCATCGTGCCGATTTTGTCTGCGCTTCTGCGTAAATCCTGCATGGTTTCCGGCAGTTGATTGCTGACATTGGCCATATTACGCAGCAAAATATTGGTGTTTTGCAGGCTTTGGCTAATATTTTGATTATTTGCCGACAATACTTCAGTAAACGTTTCCAGATTGGCAAGCGATTTCTTTAAGTTTCTGGCATTTTCACTGTCAAAGATGCGTTTGACTTCAATACTGACCGCATTAACGTTTTCTGATACCTCTTTCAATACGCTGTCTAGCTGATTAAACAGCGAAGGCCGCGATGGAATAATGGGGTAAGGTTCTTTGGGAATTTTCCGGAGCGGCGTTAAATCTGATGAACTGGCCGAAAGCCCGACATAGGTTGTTCCGGTTATACCTTGTGAAATCAGGGTTGCGGTTGTACTGGTTGTAATGGGTGTACCTTCTTCAATACTCAACAGAATCTTTACCTGTTGGGGATCAATATGGCTTAATTCAATTTTACGAACCTGACCGACTTGAACGCCATTATACTTGACCGGCGAGTCTTCACTTAAGCCGGATACGGCTTCGTGCATATAAACGGCATAAGTAGTGTAATTTTTTTGGTCGAAGCCAACCGATAGCCAAAGGGCAACAGAAATCAACGCTACCGTTAATATAATTACTGCCAGGCCGACCATTGTGTAGTTGGTTTTCGCTTCCAAAAATAAACTCCGAACGTTATATCTTACTAAAGTAATCAGCAATCATAGGATTGTTATTCTTCATCAATTCATTGATTGGTGCAACATCTAATACTTTACCATCGCCAATAAAAGCTACCCGATCAGTAGCATGTTTTAATGATTCCATGTCATGGCTTATCATCACAATGGTTAAATTCAGGGTATCCCTTAAAAAAACCACCAGTTCATCAAATTTTCTCGCGCTGTGCGGATCCAGGCCGGTTGTTGGTTCGTCAAGGAATAATAACTCCGGATCCATGGCAATTGCCCGGGCTGCCGCTGCCCGCCGCTGCATACCGCCGCTTAATTCAGAAGGAAATTTGCCTGCCGCATCTTTTGGTAATCCTACCAGAGCAATTTTAAGCATAGCTAGCTCTTCGAGAAATTTTTTATCAAGATCGGTAAATTCATGCATGGGGAACATGATATTTTCCAGCACCGTCATGGAGGAAAACAGAGCGCTGTGCTGAAATAACATTCCCCACCGCTGCCTTAGGCGGGCAGCATCCTGGTTTGATAGGGTTGAAATATCCTTGTCAAAAATCTTTATTTCGCCTTCAGTTGGTTTTAATAGCATCAGCAGACAACGAAGGATAGTTGTTTTTCCGCTGCCGCTGCCGCCGATAATCGCCAGAATTTCGCCTTTATTGACGGTTAAATTGACATCTGAATGTACCCAGTGGCCGCCAAGATAATTTTTTAAGCCTTTGATTTCAATGACCGGATCACTCATTAAATGCCCATCCAACTGTAAATCACGGAAAATGCCGCGTCAGCAATAATAATTAAAAACAGGGATTGAACAACACTGCGCGTGGTCTGGCTGCCAATGCTGTCTGAATTTGATTGTACCAGAAACCCTTGATAACAACCTACCATAGCAATCAGCAGAGCAAATGCGGGCGCCTTGTACAAGCCCAATAAGAACTGTTTTACGCCGACAGAATCTTTCAGGCGGGCCAGAAAATCATAATATCCGACGCCAAGCATTGATTTTGACATAAACATCGCACCCAGGATGCTAAACAGGTCGGCCCAAAAAATCAGCAGTGGAAACACTAGCAATAATCCGAAAACTTTTGGCATGACCAGTAATTCGGTAGGCGAAAGCCCCATGGTGTTAAGGGCGTCGATTTCCTCGTTGACTTTCATAGTGCCTATTTGAGCTGTGAAAGCAGAACTGGTCCGGCCCGCGACAATAATTGCGGTAATCAATGGACCGAATTCCCGAAAAATGGCCATGCCGGATAAATACGCGATAAAAATATTTGCGCCGTAAGTTTGCAGTTGCAACCCCATCTGATAGGCCAAAACCACCCCAATCAGAAAAGCGAGCAATCCCACAATAGGCAGTGCCTGAATGCCGGCGGAGTCGATATTTGATGCAATCCCCGGCAAACGGAATCGCCGCCAATGTCCCAGCGCGTCAAAAATTTTCGTGGCCAGATCGCCTAATAAAATAATAAAACCATCAGCCTGGGTTAATTTGCACATCGTTTCTTTGCCGATGCGGTATAAGATATTTTTGGGCTTGGCAGGCGGTACCTGGTAAGCCATAACTTCTTTTTTATCGTCAAGCAGATCAAGGAGCTCCGTTTGCCGGTCAGTAAAATCCTCGAGTTGAACCTTTTTCCCCTGCTTTTTCAGACTTTCGATAATCTGCCGCAGCATGAACGCGCCGGCACTGTCAAAATGAGTGATATCTTTGCCATTGATGACAATATCACTGTTTTCAAGAGCAGGGAGTTCCTGTCGCTGCAAATGATCAATTCTGGTAATTGACCAGGGGCCTTCACAGAGCAGACAGTTTTGCTCTGCATTATAAGTAAGCCGGGTTTGTGGTTTGACTTTTGTCATAATTGCTATTGTTACCGGAAATAGCCTAGGATAATACGAAACCACTCCCGGCAGCAAAGTGCCTGTAAAAAAATGATAACAGTTGAACGGCTCCAGACTTTTTTTTGGGATATCGATCCTGGTTATTTTCGCCTTAAACATGCTTTTAAAACGGTATTGGCAATTATGCTTACCCTGATTGCGGTACGTAATGAGCCGATATTATCCAAATTGATGGCAAGCACAGCTTGTGGTTTGTCGATGCAGGGAGTTGTCGCCCGTAATTTTTATCTGCAAATAATTCATGTCATTTTTTTTAATCTGGTTTATTTTTTTGTTGCAGTTCTGGGATTAAGCGTTCACGACCATCCTGATCTGAAAGCGTTGTTATTTATTGTATTGGCTTTTGCAGTAAACTATATCCGGCGCTTTGGTTTGCAGGCGAGTATGACGCCGATGATGATCTGGGTGTTGTGTTTTATGGCCACTAATATGTCGTCTGTTCCGCTTGAGGAAACCCTGGCCCATATCCACGGCCTGATTGCCGGTCTGGTTATCGGCGGTCTGGTGTATCTTCTGGTTTTCCCGGAAGATTATCCCCGTTTGTTTATTGCTAACTCCAACCGTTTGTTCAGGCTGCTGGCAGAGGGGCTGTATGATGTCCGGCGTTATTTGCTGACAACAGGCATGCAGCCTTTTGAGCGCGAAAATTTTGTAGTAGTCAAACGAAGTCTGAATCGTATGATCGAAAGCAATTACGCCATGCTGCAGAGCGAGGCATTTGCTGTTCGGCAAACCCGATTCAGCGAAACTATGGTTCATATGTACGCCTTGGTTCATGCCTATTCCATGATGCTTGACTCCTACCGGCTATTGAAAATTCATGACTATAAACTCAGTCCGGCTTTCAGGCTGGTTTTAAGCCGGATAAACCGTGATTTTGTCCGTTTTTTCAGCTCGGTAAAAATCGATGAAAATTATACGGTTACGACTCCCAGACATGCTGTTTCGCTGGCAAAAATTAATGAGCAGTTCAGCCGGGAAAATGCACAATTTGAACCCTCATTAATTATGGCGCTACTTAATCTGAAACTCAGTTTTGCCTTGTTTAATGAACATTCAACTCTGTTAATGCGGGGCGCTAATGCAGCAACTAAGTAATACTACCCGTATGGGAATACAGGCTGCAGCGGCAGTCGCTATAGCCGAATTTATCAGTTATCTGTTTCATATGGAGCGTGGTTATTGGACAGTTCTTACTGCCATGGCGCTGATTACTCAGACTTGGGGAGAAAGCTTAAAACGCTCATTTGAACGTGTTGCAATGACTGTTTTAGGCGGTGCGGCTGGTACATTACTTTATCTGATTCTGCCGCAGAACCAATTTATTATTCTTGGCGCATTATTGCTTTTTGTGTTTTTCGCGGTGTATCTGCTGCAGATATATAATATTCTGGGTGTGTTTGCCATGACCGGCTTTGTCGTGTTTTTGTTTGCAATGGCCGGCGCATGGACTTTTGAATTGCTGTGGGCGCGTATTGTTGATACGGCGATTGGCGCATTAATCGCCCTTGCTGTCGGAAGGTTTTTTTTACCGGTACGCACTGATGTTGCGGCTCTTTTTGCCGGTCATTTCGATAAAATCGACGCCTCCTTGCAATTGGCTTTTGACAATAAGCAAACCAACCAGATTATCACCAGCCAGCAGCTTTTTTATGATTTTCAGCAAATCAGGAAAAATTCGCTGGCAATCAGTTATGAGATTCTGTTTCATCGCATGAGCCGAAAAAATTTCTATTTTCTGATTACCCAAACTGCATTTTGTACCCAGTATGCAATCAGTTTAATGGATGCTTACGGCTGGCTTGCGTCTGATTTGACCAAAGAAGATATGGATAAAGTCAAAAAAGCACTGGATGCAACCCGGCATAATCTGCAATGTCTGAAACAACGTCTGCTTAATCAGGATGCGCCAGCCATGTTACCGGCAATAAATCTGACCGATGAAATGGTCCGTGCAATCAACAAAGAACCTGAACGTTTTGCAACCCTCGATACTGAGGTACTGGGTTTTTATAATATTATGTACTTTTTTGGACGATTTAATACCCGTCTGAACGATATCTATTTTTTATTAGAAAAAATATTAGCCTGAAGAACTGGGAATGTTGGGTCGGAAGGACAAATTGCGGTTTTGCACAGACAATTTTTGTAGGTTGGGTCGTTTGACCCAACAAGCTTTTTATCAAGCACTCCAAGCCAGAAATTGAGTGGAAATTGGTAATGTTGGGTCAGAACGACCCAACCTGCATGTAATACAAAAAAATTGTCCGGCACAAAGCGATTGCCGGCTTTAAAAGTTATCATTAAGTATTCCTTAATGTTTCAGGAGTAAAATATTAATCAGAGTGATTGTTTTGCAGAGAGTAATATGCCAGGTTCAAATAACGATATACATAACAGTCAGGGGGGGCTAAACAACAATTGGGCGTTTGATCTATTTACTGTACGTAGGGATGAAATAGCAGATCTTTTTGAACAGCTTCCTGAAATAAGTATTTTCAATCTGTGGCAATATCAATCACAGGAAGTACCCCCGGAAATACTCCAGGCGTCTAATGAGCACTATGCGGCATGGAGAGAGGCTGCCAGAAACGCAATGCGCACCTTTGATGACTCAGAGATAGAACCTGCTATCCAGTTTTTTAAACTGGTAATAAACGGTGGTGAGGGCGGAGGACAGTTTAGAGATAACCTTTTTGAGAAAGCTCGAAACACAGAGATTCCTTTATTTAGTCCCAAACAGCGGCTGGAAATTGTTGATTACTTAATCAGAAAATATGATGTCAGCGGGCAGTTTCAAGCTCAACAAGCGATGGAAAATAAAATTAAGCCGCTTGATGATTATGGGATTTTTCAATCAGTTAATGAAGCAGTTGCAAAAAGTGTAAGAAAGCCGTCTGCTGTTTTAACGCCCGTGCAGGAAACAAGAGTAAAAAATGAAATGCATAACGCCCTGAATGAGCTTAAGGAAATTATCCAGGAAGATTACAAAAAGCGGTTACAAGAATTAATTGAGAAAAAATTTGGTAAAGACTCGGCCTATATTAACAGATCTCGTATCACGCGCTCCTCTCAACGCGATAATTTGATTCGCGAATTGAAAGAGTTTGCTGCCCGTAGAGAAACAACCGCAGGTCAAATCATGGATAAAATAGAATCATTTGGCCAACTCGCTCAAAGCGATCATGAAACCAAGTCTGGCTGGCGGTTTTTTGCCATAGGCCCTTTGTTCCACAAAACCAGCGGATTCAAGCAGACTGCCAATGAATTACTGGCTGAGACAGAAATCTCCGCACCCAGATTATAATTATTTCTGTTAAAAAATAGAGTGTTGGGCTAAACAACGTGCAGCCCAACACTCCTTTTAATACCCGGACAGACTTTTGCGCATTCTCACCTGATTATGCTAAAATACGAACCATTTTGATTATAGGCGTATTTGCATGCAAGACAATCACAGCCAATTTGAACAGCGTAAACAGGATCATATCAAATTGGCCTTGTTGCCTGCTAATCAAGCCCGTGAACTTAATTTGCTTGACCAGATCCAGCTAACTCATGAAGCGTTGCCCGATTTCGATTTTAGCGACATTGATATCAGTGCTGCGCGCTTTGGTAAACCAGTAACTACCCCTTTTTTAATCAGCTCAATGACTGCCGGCCATACCGACGGCGCTGCAATTAACCGGAATCTGCTTGAAGCGTGCGCTCGCAGCGGATGGGCAATGGGGGTTGGTTCACAGCGGCGTGAATTATTTGATCGCGAAGCGGCATTTGAATGGCAGCCGCTCCGCCGTGATTTCCCTGACGTTTCGTTATTTGGCAATCTGGGAATTGCCCAGTTAATTCAGGCGCCCTTGAGCCAAATCAAACAATTAATCGACTCATTGCAAGCCGATGCCCTGATTATCCATTGCAATCCGCTGCAAGAAGTTATTCAACCGGAAGGTACTCCACAATTTAAAGGCTGCTGGCGGGCGTTAGCAGAACTGGTTGAAAATATCCCGGTACCGGTCATTGTTAAAGAAACCGGTTGCGGTTTTTCCAAAGTAACGTTACAGCGTTTAAACGATCTTGGCGTCGCGGCTGTTGATGTAAGCGGAGCAGGGGGAACTCATTGGGGCAGAATTGAAGGCGGCCGTGCCAGCCATGATCAAGTTCGCCAGCAAGCCGCGGTTACCTTTAAAAATTGGGGAATAAGTACGTTGCAAAGCTTGCAGAATGCAGCGGCGATTAGTCCGGATTTTGAGGTATGGGGTTCAGGCGGTGTGCGTCATGGATTAGATGCCGCAAGATTATTCGCGTTAGGAGCAACGACAGTCGGTTTTGCCAAACCGGTTCTTGAAGCGGCTCTGATAAGCGCACAAGAAGTGTATGATTTTATGATATCTGTTGAATATGAATTGCGGGTTGCTATGTTTTGTACCGGTAGCCGGATTTTAAGTGATTTAAAGGAGAAGGCATGCCAATAAGCAACCAGGCCAGTCAATTATTTCAAGGTTTTTCCCGGCTAGACAGGGCAGAGCGGTTTCAACGCCTGCTGCAATTGGGCGCACTGACTGTTGAGGATATTGAGTTCCTGCGCGATGGCGGTGTCAAAGATACCGTGCTTGCTGACAAGTTAATTGAAAATGTTATTGGATATTTTCAATTGCCCTTAGGTGTAGCGACCAATTTTTGTATCGATGGCCGTGATTATGTGATCCCGCTGGCTGTGGAAGAGACTTCGATTATTGCTGCACTATCCAAAACCGCCAAATGGATAAGGCAGCAGGGAGAAATTACTACCTGGGTTGAAGGCGAGTGCATTATAGGCCAGATCCAGCTGGCTAAAGTGAAGGATTTTGAGCGATTTGAGCGTATTTTTAATGAAAACAGGCAGTTTTTTATTGAAAAAGCGAATGAAGATGTTGCCATGAATATGGTGCGTCGTGGCGGCGGTGTAGTGGATTTACACTTAAGGCGGCTGGCGCGCGGTGATGGATTTGATATGGCGGTTGTTCATCTCACTATGAACAGCTGTGATGCCATGGGGGCTAATATCATTAATCAGGTGCTGGAATACCTGAAAACACCGCTCGAAAACCTGACTGGCGAACAAGTGACGATGTGTATTCTTTCCAATCTGAACGATCAAAAGCTTACTACCGCGCAGGTCGTAATTGATGACGTTGACAGCGAGCTTGGCGAGCGTTTGCAAGAAGCGTCATTGTTCGCTGAGATGGATCCTTACCGCGCCGCTACGCACAATAAAGGGGTAATGAATGGCATTGATCCGGTACTGATAGCAACCGGCAATGACTGGCGTGCAGTGGAGGCGGGTATCCATGCTTACGCTTCCCGTAATGGCCAGTATGAAGCAATTACGCGCTGGCGCTATAATGACGGCCGATTAACCGGCCAACTCACCGCACCAATCATTGTTGGTACTGTTGGCGGCGTTACATCTTTGCATCCCACCGCAAAATTATGTTTGCGGATGATGGGTATAGAATCAGCCAATCATTTATCAAGCATTATTGCGGCCGTTGGTCTGGTGCAGAACCTTGGCGCCATCAGAGCGTTATGCACCGATGGAATTATCAAAGGCCATATGAAGCTGCATATTGATAATTTGTTATTAGTCGCTGGCGCTGCTGAACATGAAATGCCAATCCTGAAAGAACGCTTGCAACGCTGGTTAACTGATAATAAACGGGTAAGCTTAAATAATGCCCGGGAACTGTTGGCGGAAATCAGACAACAACCGGTGGCCTGATGAACTGGCATATTCCAGCCAAAACCTTTCTGGTCGGGGAATACGCCGCTATTGCTGGCGGCGCAGCAATTATTCTTACGACAAGCCCCTGTTTTCAGTTAACTCTTACTGATTATGCTGAACAGACAATCCACCCCGAATCGCCAGCAGGCCTCTGGTTGTCGCAAAGCAACATAACGCAGGCAATAGACTGGCATGATCCTTATCAGGGAATCGGCGGCCTGGGCGCTTCCAGTGCACAATTCATCGGTGTTTATCTGGCTGATTGCGAAAACCAGGGTATCGAGCCTGATTGCGACAGTTTATTGACGGCTTATTATCAGAACGCCTGGCAAGGCAGGGGGTTAAAGCCCAGCGGCTATGATGTGCTGGCGCAGACGCAACATGGCTGTGTTTATATCAACCGCCAAAAAAATTTAATGCAAAATTTTGACTGGCCATTTGCCGATCTCGGCTTTTTACTACTCCACAGCGGCCATAAACTGGCCACACATCACCACTTACAGGCGATAAATCCAGATTACCCGGTTGAAAGGCTATCAGCAATCAGCGAACAGGCAAAACTCGCCTTTGAGACAGCAAACAGCAACCTTTTAGTTCAGGCTGTTAATGATTATCAGCATGAATTAGCCCGGTCAGGGTTAACGGCACACCATACGCTGGAAATTGTTAAACAAATGAAAGGCGCTGACAATGTGTCAGCCATAAAAGGCTGCGGCGCAATGGGTGCAGATGTTCTGCTATTACTGGTTCCGCAGACAGCGCTGTTAAACAAGATAAATGCATTGCAAAATGACGGTTGGAAAGTACTGGCCAGTAGCCATAATTTACACACTCAGCCACCATTAATTAAAAAATATCGAAAAAAGTACTTGAATTTTTCTACCGATAAGTTATGATTGCACCCTCTTTGGGCCGTTAGCTCAGTCGGTAGAGCAGAAGGCTTTTAACCTTTGTGTCATAGGTTCGATTCCTATACGGCCCACCATTTTAAGGTGGCAACAGCCAAAGATAGTTTGTACAGTGTTTCATATGGGTCGTTAGCTCAGTCGGTAGAGCAGAAGGCTTTTAACCTTTGTGTCATAGGTTCGATTCCTATACGACCCACCATCACCTTACCCCATGCGCTCGTAGCTCAGCTGGATAGAGTACTTGGCTTCGAACCAAGGTGTCGGGGGTTCGAGTCCCTCCGAGCGCGCCATTTTAAGGGTCTTCCCCAAATCCGGGGGCACTTCACTCATCCACAAAGCACTCTAAATGCTCATCGATACCTAACACCCTAGGGCATAAAGGTGAGGTAATTCGCTTCTCCTGCCGTTCATAACCATAATGATACCAGCGTTCTATCGTTGATTTGCCTGTATGGAAATGAGGGCTTAAATCCTTTTGGCTAACCCCCTCTGTGTGATGATGAAACACCTCTTTTCGCAAGCTTTCTGTAGCTCGCTGGTATTTACCTATCCCTGGAAAACGCTGATTAAAATAGCGCTTACATCCATAGCATTGAAATTTATGCGCCTTGATCAGTATATAGCTATAACGCAATCCTATAGACTCATGGCGTATCTTACGCTCAAAACTATCCTTCTTCCTTAACCGCTTTTCATTACAGTAAATACAGCGTACTACTCGGTTATAATTTACTCGTATATAAACAGGATTGTTTCCTGTCACCTTGGTTATTGTGTAACCAGGCAAATTTAGGATAATATCTTTTCCCGGCACTTTAATCCTCTTTTGATTGGGGAATCAAAGAGTTAGATTACTATAATCTGATTAAAGCGCCCCTACATTTGGGGTAGAGCCAAATAGCCCAATTATTTTATTCATATTTTTCATTTTTTTATGTTAGATGATCATTTCACACTAAAACTGCCGAACATTTATAATATCTTTTTACAAGCTCTTTAACCATTGAGTAGTAAAAGAATCAAAACTAATGTGTCATCACTGAGATATGAATATGCAGTTTTTGGCGGTTTTTAGCTTTATCATTTAAAGAAATTGAAGGAATGTCCACAGAACTTAGAATAAGTCTCGCTTGCTGCTCAGAAAAAAGCTAAAGCAAATACAGATGATTGGATCCTTTAAAAATCTGAAAATCATATTGAATAAAAAAACGCATTAAAAGATAAAGGCTGACCCGGGTCAAAATTTATCTAATCCATTGATAAATATAAGATAAAATAAAATTTTTGATTTTTTTGATTACTACAATGAGTGATTTATGACAGAGAAAGAAAAAATGGCTTGGGTGTATTTGATTGGTAATCCACCGCAAAATTAATGATGTCAAAAGTAGAATTGTTCGTAACCGATACCGAAGGAGATTCTTCATGAAAAAAATCAAAATTTAGCAACAGTCAAATATTATTGAATTTACAGATACAATCCGGACCTGTTCATTGATTCAATATCCATTAGGAATATTTTTCATTCTGCTAAGTAAAGCGATACAATTAAATTTCTAGTTAAAATAGCAACTAATTCTAAAGAGGCTTATGTGTCAGAAATTGTTATCTATACCGCTAAAGATGGGCATGTTGAACTTGATGTTAGTCTTGCAAACGAAACGGTTTGGCTAACTATAGCCCAGATGGTGCATTTGTTTGGGCGCGATAAATCAGTTATTTCTCGTCATTTAAAAAATATATTTCAAATTAATGAATTGGATAAAGAAGCAGTTGTTGCAAAATTTGCAACAACTGCCTCAGATGGTAAAACTTATCAAGTTGATTACTATAACCTTGATGCTATTATGGTTTGGTCGCCCTGGCGCTGCTGGTTGCTGAAAGTAATCCGAATCAAAAAGATATTCTTATTCGTTTGATTGTTAATCTGCTAATTGACTAAATAAATGATGTAGCAAATTTGTAACAAACAGTAGTATAACTACTGTTGTTACAGGCTGTTTGAAGCAGTAAAAGGCATCTTAATAATTCGTTAATTAATTGATTTTATTGATTTTCCAAATTGATCAAATTGGCTTCGAACCTAGGTGTCAGGGGGGGTATATACCCGGTTTTTTAGCCTTAACGACTAGAGTTTATTGGGGAGCGTTATCAAATAAAAATTCGTTTTGTTTTTTTGTAAACCGATTATGCCATGTGTTCTGTCTAAAGTACCATCTAAAGAAAAATCATTATCTACAATCAAGGCAATTTGATTCGGCCCTACTACAGTAATGCCTTCAACTTTGGAGTCTTTAATCCCTAGTGCTGCAAGATTCAATATTTCTTGCTTACGTACCGGTTGAATGCCCTTCGCTTTAATTTCCTTAGGGGTTAAACTTTCCAGGCTCCCCCCTGCCCCGATAATATTGTTATCTAAAGCCTCCAGATTGGTGGCTTGGGTTAAATCAATCAGGAAAATTTTCTTATCAATATGCTCATCTGTTTTAATGTTTTGCTCAATAACCAAAAAACGTCCATTACCAAGAGAAACCATATCACCTAGACGATCAGCCTCTTTGTCTACAAGCAAATAAAGAAATTGGCCTGTTGTTTGTTTACTGTGACTATCAAACTCAATAAGACGAATGTTTTTTGATTTTTTTCCATTCCGCTCATCTTTGCTTTTCGGATTATCTAAGGGACTTTGGACTAAGGCATAGACCTTCTCTCCTTGTAAAGCAAGCCCTTCAAAACCGCGGTTTAACTGACGTTGTTCGAGTACTTGAGGTAATCCTTTCCCAGGAGAAAATAATTCTATTAGCTGGCCTTGAGGTGAGAAATGAGCAATTGATGGCCCATATTCATCCCCCATCCAGTAACTTTGATCACCAGCTACATCAATACTTTCTAAATCCATGCCTAACGGGTCAAATGGGATATTTTTTCCAGAAATATCAACAGGTTGCTCATTATGCGTAGCTGAACGAGGTAGCCCCGTTATGAGTTTATCAACAAAATTTTTAAGAGGAATTTGCTTGCGCAGCTGGAGAGTCTTATTAATGGGATCGACCACTAAAATTACTAAACGTGGGTTAAAATCAGGAATCGGAAATGGACGCTTTACTTTTCCTTGGTCTATGTAAAATTCTGGATTAGGTCCTCTATCAGTATGTGTTAGAAACAACAACTTTCCATCGGCTGTTTTTCCTAGAAATCGCAAACCGGAAAATCCTCCCAATTCAATTTGTTGCCCGGCAGCAGTCGTCCCTATCATAGGCACAGTGGTTAACTCAAAGCGCTCAACTTTCGCAGAGAAGTCCTCATTAGCATGTCCTTGTATAAAGTAGAGCATTAAAACAAAAAGTGTTACGAAAGGTTTCCGCTGTTTCATCAAGGGCCCTCATGTTGTAGTTTTGAGTTACAGGTTAAAGCGCTGAAATTACTGTGATAGAGCATAGCAGTTCTAGGCGGCTTTTAGCAGTTTTTTGTACTTTTATGCTTCCCAACTAATTGATTTATAATGTTTTATACTGTAAGTATAAGGCTTCGAACCAGGTGTCGCGGGTTCGATTTCCTCCGAGTTCACCATTTAAAATCAATGATTTAGCTACAGATCTGCAAACATAGAAAATAAATTATCTTTTAAGGTTTTACTTTTATTAATTAATGCATTTAACCGCCTTCGCTCAGGCAAAAGACCAGCAAAAAAAGGAGGTAAGTTATCGCCGTTTTTATTAGTGTAGCCAGGGTAACGGTCCTGCGTTACCTCAGGCTGCGCTTGATGAGAATTTAGCGGTATGGTTTTTCTTCATTGGCTTTCTGCGAAGATCTGCACCTCTTTAGCCTGCCATAAAATTTTGTTAGAATAGGAAAGCATTAACCTTTCCTTTGTTAACGGCATTAGACTAGTTAAAAATAAAATAAAGGATTATTCTCAATTAGACAATCAATGATAAATATCAACGAACTTATCGCTCAGTTACCTCAAACCGATAATAGAACAGAGCCCTATGTTATAAATGCACGTAAACTGTTTAAACGTTCTTTTATTACGTGGACAGATAAAGAGGACTTGATTTTAAGTTATCTCTGCCAGCAAAAAACGTCCATTTCACAAATTTCTCAAATTTTAGAACGTACTGAAAAAGCAATCGATTCACGTATAAAATCAAAGAATCTGACAGATTTTCCAGAATGCCCTCTGGAAGCCAAAAATGAAATAGTTGCGGATTCAATTGATTTTAACAACAGAGATAGTGCACTTAATTTGCTTCATTATTGGCGAAGTTCTTTAGCTGATGAAAGTAAGTTAGGCCTGTCGCCTAAAACAATGCGAAAGGGAGCGAGTTTTTCATTAAATCACTTTGCTTCGGGTAATTTGCCAGCTCCTGATATCCAACGATTCTTTTTAGAAGCAGAAGAGCTGATACGGAAAAAAAATCGTTTCTCTGATCATAATAAAACTGAGATAAATATAAAAAAATTACCAGTTATCATTGCCCCCTACACTGCAGTTAAAAAATATGAAAATACCAGAGAAATAGGTGCAAACACTATTAAGGAGTGCTTTCCGTTGTGGCTAACGGCTGTATTAACCAAAGATGGAATACTTTTACCAGATGAGGAAAATACTTACCCATGGTTAGAAAGAAGATGTCTTTCGCCTAACGAAATGAATGAGAAAAATCTTGGATTCCCTATCATTGGTGATATTAGGGATGTTGATAATTATTATATAACCAACAATGAGATCATTAACTCTGAAAAAAAGGATTGGAACATTTTTTTTAATTTTGCCCATAACCTTTTGCAATTAATCATTAAGAAAGAGCCCAATATATTTGAAAAACAGAATTTTTTACTACTAGAAAAAGGATATATCCTCCCTCTTGTCACAACTCAAGATGCCGTGAAGCCGATTCTTAATACATACGATCAATACTTGTTTACTAAAAATAGAGAGCTTCCTTCTTTATTAAAATCTTTTTTATCATTTAGTGGAGATGAGACAGAAAGCAAAATTAGTAATATAGATTTTACAGATCTTTTATTAACTAATCAGAAACATCTAGGGCAAATGGAAAAAAAGTACCCCTTATCCAAAAGCCAGCGCTTAAGTATGAATTATCACTTGTACCAACATGATAACGAAATTTTTACTATTCATGGACCACCTGGTACAGGTAAAACAACTTTGCTTCTCTCAGTTATTGCATCGCAATGGGTAGAAGCTGCTATTGAGAAAAAAATGCCGCCCTTGATTGTAGCTTCATCAACTAATAATCTTGCGGTGACTAATATTCTAGATAGCTTTAATAAAGCCAAAGAAGAATCGATTTTAGAAAATCGATGGCTTCCTGACATCAATAGTTTCGGAACTTATTTATGTTCATCCTTAAAAAAGGAGGATGCCGAAAAAAAGAGTTACCTTTATGCTTTATTAAAAGAAGACGCTGGCTCACTTGCTCGCTTTTATGACGAAGATTATAGAGTGTCGGCAACTTTGTTTTTTTTAGATCAATTTAATGCTTGTTTTAATAAAGAAGAAAAAGACTTGCAGAGTTGCATAAGATATATACATCAGCAACTGATAGCCAAGAAAATCCTCCTGACAGAGACAATTAACTTAGTTGTGAGTTATAAATCAATTCAAAACGAATTATTGCAATATGCTGATAACCTTCAGTCACTGTATATTTTAATAAAATCGCATGAAGATGAGAGAGCGAATCTTGAACTCCTAAAGCATAATATAAAAGAATTACGAGCACGTTGGTTTTTATATCAATCGACAAAACTTAAATGGTTAAAAATATTCCGTTCATTTACTTTTATAAAGACGTTGCTTAGTGAAAAAACGAAATTATTCACAGCTCAAGAGCATCTCTTTTTTGATGAACTAATTGATATTCCTGAAAAAGTAGATGTGTATTTTGAAAAAAAAATAAACACAAACAAACTTGCACGTGAACAAAACCAAGAAAAATTATCTCAACTTAATGCTATAAGAGAAATTACAGAAGATTTTAATGAAAAAAAGTTTAATTTAGAAAAGCAATTAGGTTTTGAAATATTATTAGACAAAATATATGACTATACGGATTTACAACATATCAATTGTCAGTTGGATAAAACATTACGATACGAGCTATTTGTTCTAACCTCTCACTATTGGGAGGCTAATTGGTTATTGGAAAGTTCTAGTGTACGCTCACTCGAAAAAACTCTTGTGGGCAGGCAAAAGTATTGGCAAATCCAATCGATGTTAACACCTTGTTTTGTTACTACTTTTTATACAGGGCCAGCATTTTTTAGTTATCTGGCTCCATCAAAAGAATTTGAAACCCTAAACAACTTTATAGATTTATTAATAATTGATGAAGCTGGGCAGGCATTACCCGCTTTATCAGCTGCGATGATTTCTATCGCTAAAAAAGCTCTTTTGGTTGGCGATGCTATGCAAATTGAGCCCGTTTTTAAAATTCCTGAAAATATAGATATTGCAAATGCCAAAAAATTTCTGTTATGTAAAAATAATTCCGAATACGATAAATTAAAAAATTTAGGCATTCTTTGCTCAGGTAATCCGTATACGGGGCAGTCCTATGGAAATTTAATAATAGTTGGCCAACGTAAGACAAAATATCATTTACAAGATCAAAAATTGCCTGGAATGCTTTTGTTGGAGCATCGACGTTGCCCTAAAGATATTATTAACTATTGTAATGAGCTATGTTATGACAACCAACTTATTCCTTTAGCCATAGAAAAGGAAAGTGTATTTCCAAGGATGGGGTATGCGCATTTTAAAGGATTTGAAGAGAAATCAGGCGGTAGCCGGTGTAATAAAACAGAAGCTAAAATAATTGCTGATTGGGTAGCTAAAAATAAAAATAAAATTTTAAATGATTGCCAACAAGAGGAGCTCGATGATTGTTTGGCAATCATCACACCTTTTGCAGCACAAAGGAATGAAATACAGGCAGCACTTCTCCAACATGGAATATGCTTGGATAAAGTCGGGACTGTTCATTCCCTGCAAGGAGCTGAAAAGGACATTATTATTTTTTCTCCTGTGTATTCAGCAGATAATAATCAAGTCAATTTTTTCTTTGATAAGACTCCTAATATGTTGAATGTTGCTGTATCTCGCGCTAAACGTTCTTTTCTGGTTTTTGGTGATATGGATATATTTAATCCATCTGGAAACAGTCCATCATCACTGTTAGCAAAATATTTATTTGCCAGCGAACATAATGAAATTATAGATATCTCTATACCTCCATTGGCTGAGGCAAAGCTCGAAGAAATTGAAGTGATTATCTCTTTAAGACAACACCGACAGCAATTAATCAGTTGTTTTACTAATGCACAGTATGTGTTAAATATTATTTCACCCTATTTAACTAAAAGCGCAATTAAATATGATGATATTGAACAGCATATTGCTGATAACTCTTCCAGAATAACGATTAACATTTATACGGATCCATTTTTAAATAAAAATAATAAATATTTTGAAGAAATTTTAATCTCATTAACTGCTGCTGGTGCAAATGTCTTTTTGGTTGAGCGAGTCCACTCCAAAATTATTACCATTGACGATAAAGCGATAATTGTGGGTTCATTTAATTGGTTATCCGCATCCAGAGATAATCCTGATTATATACGTGAAGAAACCTCTTTAATTCATCGAGGCGAGCGAACATTCTCTTTAATTGAAAAAGCGCTTAAGCCAATAAAAGAGAAAGTTAAACGGGAAATCAGAAAGACAAGGAAAGAAATAATTGATTAATGCTTGTACCCGGCTATGTTTGATTTGGAATAAAGTATGATGTTTAGGATAGTGAGTTATACGGAGCAAAAAACCTCGGGATGAATTTTCTTATGCAGATTTATGCATGATTGCAGCAGCTTATTTTATCTTCAGGGGTTAAAGAGCAAATGGTTCTCATTTGAATATATTATTTGTTGGGTCGGAACGACCCAACCTTACGATTTAAACCCGGCCCACGTCATAAGGCAGCGAAAAAAAAGGGCTGCTAACGCTAATACACACACGCTACTGGTCCAGATTATTATTAACCAACCCCAACGTTTCCAAAGCGGCGTTTTCATTAATGATAACCCTCATTAGAATTGATCTTGCCGCGAAATACGTAATAAGCCCAAGAGGTATATACAAGAATAAAAGGAATAATAAACAGGGCGCCGACCAGGGCAAATCCCATACTTTGCTCGGGCGCTGCAACATCACGCATCGAAATATGAGGAATAATATCCGGCCACAGGCTGATACCCAAACCTAAATATCCAGTGAAAATAATGATTAATGTTAAAATAAAAGGTGCAGTATGTGTTTCCTGGCCTAATTTTTTATACATAAACCAGGCAGCGGCAAATGCTATGAAAGGAAATGGCGCGAGCAAAAACAGGTTAGGCAGAGAAAACCAGCGATTGGCAATGTATTCATGGCTTAGCGGCGTCCAGATACTAACTATTACTATAACCATCAGCAAAAGCAGTAAAGCCGGTTTGGCAATCGTTAACATCTTTTTTTGCAATTGATTTTCGGTTTTCATAATTAACCAGGTGCAGCCTAAAAGAGCATAAGCTACTACCAAACCAAAGCCGGTAAACACACTGAAAGGAGTAAGCCAGTCAAGACTGCCGCCGATAAAAACGATTTCGCTTCCCTGAAATTCGAGCTTAAACCCATTAATAAAAGCCCCTAAACTTACACCCTGAAAAAACGTGGCAACAAAGGAACCCCAGATAAACGCTTTATCCCAAAAAGGCTTATGATTCTCTGTTGCTTTGAAACGAAACTCAAAAGCGACTCCTCGCCAGATAAGCCCGCAAAGCATTAAAATAAGGGGTAAATAAAGCGCAGTGAGAATAGTGGCGTATGCTTTGGGAAACGCCGCCAATATGCCTACACCGCATAATACCAGCCAGGTTTCATTCCCGTCCCAGACGGGAGCTACAGTATTGACCATCAAATCCCGTTCTTCTTTATCGGAAATAAAAGGGAAGAGAATGCCAATGCCAAGATCAAAACCATCCATAACAATGTACATCATCAAACCAAAACCAATAATCAGAAACCAAATGAGAGGTAAATCAATTCCCATTGTTATTACTCCTTCTCTTTGTTTGTTTCAATAACCGGATCGACTTCATCAGGCGCGGCAGATAAAGGCCGCGCAGGTCTATGGAGATTGTTTAAATCAGGCGCTTCAATTTCACCGGTAATTTTCGGGCCTCTGGCGATTAATTTTAATAAATAACTAATGCCTACACCAAATACAGCCATGTAAACTACTATGAAAATCATAAGCGATAATGATAACGTCAGGCTTGAATGATTTGATACGCCGTCTTTTGTGCGCATCAGACCATAAACAAGCCAGGGTTGACGTCCTATTTCCGTAGTATACCACCCGGCAAGAATAGCAATAAGACCGGAAGGCCCCATAAGAAGGGCAAATTTTAAGAACCATTTTGATTGGTATAACTTCTTCTTAATGCGTAAAAAAAGACTGCTCAAGCCTAAGCCAAACATTAACAGGCCAAGTCCTACCATTAATCTGAACGACCAAAAAACAATGGTTGCGTTAGGCCGGTCTTCAGGCGGAAACTCTTTCAGCGCTGGAATCTGTCCATCTAAATGGTGAGTCAGAATAAGTGAACCTAGATAAGGTATGCCAAACTCCCAATAATTTTTTTCTGCTGACATACTGGGGAGCGCAAATAAAAGCAAAGGCGCCGGTTCATTTGGCTTATTTTCCCAATGGGCTTCAATTGCTGCAATTTTTGCAGGCTGATATTTGAGTGTATTCAAGCCATGTTGATCACCTAGAATTACCTGCACTGGCGTCGCTATCGTAATCATCCATAATGCCATGGAAAACATGAGTTTTACGGCAGGGCTGTTGTTCCTTTTTAACAAGTGCCAGGCTGCAGAGGCTGCAACAAATAAAGCCGTTGCCAAATAGGCCGCCATAACCATATGCGCTAGCCGATAAGGGAACGAAGGGTTGAAAATAACTTCCAGCCAGGAGACAGGTACAACCTGATTATTTACAATGGAAAAACCTTGCGGTGTTTGCATCCAGCTGTTAGAAGCAAGGATCCAGGTTGCAGAGATTAATGTACCAAGAGCTACCATAATCGTAGAAAACCAATGTAATCCCGGTCCAACTCTATGCCAGCCAAAAAGCATTACTCCCAGAAAACCTGCTTCAAGAAAGAATGCGGTTAACACTTCATACATTAATAAGGGGCCGGTAATGGTGCCGGCGAAAGAAGAAAAATTAGCCCAGTTGGTACCAAATTGATAAGCCATGACTAATCCGGATACCACACCCATAGCAAAATTAACGGCAAATATTTTCACCCAGAAATGATAGAGATCACGATAGATAACGTCTTTCTTATAAATCCACAGACCTTCAAGAAGCGCTAAATAACTAGCCAGGCCAATTGTGATTGCTGGAAATATAATATGAAATGATATGGTAAATCCAAACTGAATTCTGGCTAATTCAAGGGCAGTGAAACCGAGCATGTATGACTCCTACTTAAATGGTATTCCTTTCTTCATTTATTACTACTCTCTTGAAATTACCAGTAAATCGTTAACAAAGCCAGCGCATCACAGCAAAATATGGAAATCACATTATACATTTACCCTGGTTTATGGTCTGGCAGACTGCCGCATTCTTCAAGATTTTTTAAAACCATCTGAGCTAATTCATGACAATTATCTTCTGCAGACCACATGCGATATGCAGAATTGGAAGGCTGCTTTTTGGGTTGACTGGCTTCTTGCTCTTTTGCCTGTTCGCAACGTACTTTGGAGGCTTTTTGTAAAAACAGTGTTTGTCGTATGCATTGCTCAAAAGTGAGTTTGTGCATTTTTATTCCTTAAAAATTAAAGACGTATAAAATATATTAATGTCGAGTGAATTGCTATATCCCAAATAGTTATGGTTTCTGCAGGATAGGCTATTATATGTAATGGATTCATACTATTTGAAAACTCAGGGAGACAGGAATGACTAATTCAAGAGTAGATTTCTACAAAACGTCGCCAGATGCGATTAAGGCAATGATGGGGCTTGAAGGATATGTGAATCGATGTAGTCTGGATAAAAAACTTCTTGAGCTGATAAAGCTTCGAGTTTCACAAATTAATGGCTGCGTATTCTGTGTTGATATGCATTGTGCGGATGCATTGAAAGCCGGCGAGTCGCAAAGACGGTTAAATGCAGTTGCTGTATGGCAGGAAGCGCCGTTTTTTACTGAGCCTGAACGAGCAGCTTTGGCTTGGGCTGAAGCAGTGACATTACTATCAGAAACGCATGTACCGGATGATGTATACGAGGAAGTGCTTAAGCATTTTAGTGAAAAAGAAGCGGTAGATCTGACAATGGCGGTTATTGCAATTAATGGATGGAATCGTCTGGCAGTAAGTTTCCGTAAAATACCGTTAAATAATCAATAGACAACACTATCTTGCCATGGAAGATATTATTGTCCTTTCAAAGCGTTTTTATAGCTTATTTTCCAGTGCAGTTTTGTTATTTGTGCCCTTTAGAGCAGCAAGTTTGTAAGATACCGTGAATTTCACAAACTAATTGAATTTTTAATTGACAAATTTAACTCGGAAGGATTTAGAATATTGTATATGCGTTTTTTTTATCTATGGATTTTTATGCCTAAAATACGAATATCCAATCTACCTTCCGGCATTTCTGAAAAACAATTGAAAAAAAGTCTTTCTCTGCTCAACAGGACCCGCTTTTTTAAATCGGCAGAGCAAATAACTTTATCGTATCTTGGAGGTATTACCAATCATGGATTAAAAGATAATACGAGAAATCTATTTATTCGTGTTCCCGGCAGGGATTCAGGGCATTTAATTGATAGAAGAGCAGAAGCAGATACAATCACCAAGTTGGTGAGCCACAGTTTATATCCTGGCGGCGGTGAAGTGTATTCTGAAGGTGAAATGAGTGGTTATAAAGTGGAGCCTTTCATAGAGGGCGAAACATTGCAATTTGATACATTCCATATGCATCAGCAGCAGGTATTGCCTGTTTTAAAGCAATTACATGATTCAAATATAGAGTTTAATAATGAGTTTAATATTTTTACTCGCTTAAATCTTATGTCTGACACTTTACAAGTTAACGGTATTCAGGCTGTTCCCTGTTTTGCTGATGGTCATTTATCCTCAATAGCGCTTGATAAGATTAAAGTTCATATTGAAGAGCTGCACCGGAAAATGAGTCAATTATTTTGCAAACAGATCGCATTAAGCCCTTGCCATAATGACATCACTCCAACCAATTTCATCAAATTAGCATCGCCTGTTGCCGGTCGTAATTATCAAATAATTGATTGGGAGTACGCCGGGATGAATGACCGAATGTATGACCTGGCAATATTAGCAGCCATGTCAGAATTAACTTTTGAGCAGCAAACAGCTTTTGCTTTAAGTTATTTTAATAGCCAGGATGAAGAGCTGTATGCTGAGGAAATTAAACGTCTTCAATTTTATACTCCATTAGTCAAATTGTATTATGGCCTTTGGTCAGCACTGCAAATTGCAATGTGTAATGAGTCGACTTCAATTAACGAGTTAAGGGAAGGTTGGGGGCCGCAATCCATCTCGGTATTTTTAGAGCAATATCATTCTGATGAATATCAGGCAATTATTAATGGCGAGTATGTAAACTGCTTGATGAGTAGAAGGCCTTGATGCACGCGGCGTAATGCGGGTTAATAGTTACTCGTCCGAGCGTGGCGGTTTCCGTAACGATTTTATTTCACCTTTCCTGGCTTTTCCCTCTAATATCTTTTGTTTGGTTCGTCTTGAGCGCCGCTGCTTTTGCCGTTTCATTTTTTCAATTTTTTGTTGTTCTTTGGTTTTTTCATCGGTAATGAAAGAATGAAGCTTTTCGCATAATCTTGCTCGTGCAAAATAGCGGTTATCTTCCTGGCGTCTGGATTCCTGACATTTGATTTCTGTACCTGACGGGAGATGTTTCAAATAAACTGTCGATGCGGTTTTATGTAACTTTTGCCCGCCTTTACCGCTGCCGATAATAAATTTTTCAATAAGATCAGTTTCATGAATACCAAGACGGTTCATCCAATCGTTTAATTTATCCCATTTTTCTTTATTAATCATAGCTGTTGGAACTTAAAAAACCTTGATTACGCTGCGCTGCATTAAGGCTACGCTCTTAATGACAGCGCTTGATAAATATCGTTTATTTGTTACTGCTTCGTATTGCCAAAGCCAGGAAAATATAGGTCCAGCCATCAACCAGTAATTCAATGGCAATAAACAGGCCAATAACCCATAAACCACTCAATGGCCAATGTGCCAAAATCATTATTCCCAGGGCAATAGCCACCAGACCGGCTAAAAATAGCCAGAACCAGCCTGTAGTATGTCTCAATTGCATAGCCATAAGCAATCGGCTTACTCCGATGATTATAAGCACCGTTGCAAGCATGGCTGTGATTAAACTGGAGGCCAGAAAGGGATCATAAATGACTAAAGCGCCGCCGATAATGTAGAGTACGGCAATCAATGCATGCCAGGTTACGCCATTCCAGTGTTTGCTATAAAACGCATCCACAATTTGTGAACCACCGGCAATAAGTAATAATGCGCCTAAAAAAATCATACTCACAAAAGTCAGCCCGACAACCATTCCCAAGCCAAGTGAGCCTAAAACGATAAAAAGAATTCCAAGCGCCAGGAGCCATTTCCAACCGCGTTTAATATCGGTCGCTATTTGTTTATTAATTGTGACTGGTTTGTTCATGTTAAAGTCCTTTTATTAGCATGGTATATTAATATTAGTTAAATAAAACCAAGCTGTCATCAGATAAATAAATAGAGAGTAGCCTTGATGCAGCGTAGCGTAATCAAGGTTTTTATTTCACGTTCAGGCACAAAAGCCTTTAAAGGAAAGGGATTACTGGAGAGAGCAGTACTTTCTTACTCTGAGCCAACTGGAGCAATGGATTCCCTAATTCGCGGGAATGACTGTCCTTAACTTAATGACAGTGTGAACCTGCACCCGGCTATATGTTATCGTAGCCCGGTGTTAATTTCAGCTTATGCTATGCTTAAATTATCAGCCATTCGCTTAATAAAAATCTATGAAAAACAAGCGATTTTTAATTATTTTAATGCTAATCACCCATTCTGTTTTCGCGCAACTTTACCCGCACGAGCGGATTATGCACGCGGCCGGGGCAGAATCGCTGGTCTATTTTCAATCGGCCGATAAAACCAAACCAATGATTATTTTTATTCCGGGCGATGGTCATTTGGCCCGGATTTTCTATGGCTATCCGCAGGGAAATCCGGCTGATTTTCTGAATTACTGGATACATAAAAAAGGTTATCCATTCCTGGCATTGTCTTATCCCTCTGATAATCAGGTGTTTAACCGGATTTACCCGGCTTTTACTATTTCCCAGTGGGGCGAGCAAATCGCCGCGATTGCGAAAAAAATTATTGATGAAAACAAACTGACTAATAAAATTATTATTGCCGGTTGGAGTATGGGCGGAGCTGTTGAACAGACTGTGAGTCAGGCTGCGCAAAAGCAAGGGTTAGAAATCGAATTGTTTATTGGCCTCTCCGCCGTACCGCCGTTGCCGTATGTGATGCAATCTGGCGCTTTTGATGTCAATACAAAGCGGATTAATAATCTAGCTGATCGCAGTAAACTCTTCCCATTATGTTTTGAAATGTTGACCGAGCAGAGCAAAGATAACGGTCATGCTATTGTGTCTTATGACATTTACCGCAGCCAGTTCACTGGTAACATTCCAGCTGCGTTAGCTGCAGAAGGGTATTGGTTTAAGCAGGGCCAGATTCGTAAAAATATTCCATTGGTGATAGAGGACAGCGGGATTTTTGATTTTGCGACAACACCATGGATTGCTTTGATTGTTGACGATTCGCCAACAACCGCCAAAATCAGTCTGATTGATCCGTATGCCTGGAGTTTTCTGCGTGCTGAAATGATAAATAAAAATTATTTGCAGAAAATCGAACCGTCAAAATTAGCGCCAGCCCAATGGCAACAGTTAAGAACTCTGGTTAACAACCTGCCGGATTATCTGAAAATCACTGTACACGGGAATCACTTTTTCTTCGTAGGCGAAAAAGGGGCGAAAGCAACAGCAGACGCCATTGAAACCCTGTCAGGCAGAGTCCGGGCGGTTAAACAGCAATTGGAGAAATTGTAATGGTTCCAGGTTCGTGTGCTTCTTTAGGTATAAAAGGTTTTAATTTGAACATAAAGATGTTATTATGATCTGGTTGTAATAGATTATGGTATATTAAATGAAAATTGAAAAAATTGAAGTGCCGCGCAAGTGGTTATTTGAAAAGACTTTTATGCAAGCTTATAAAAACCCTGATTTTGCTAATGGACAGGATAAGCGTGTTACCGTAGGTGAGCTTGACATGTTTGCCTTCAATGAAAATTCAAATGAAATGACACCTGTCTTTTTTACCCGTTATAACGATGGCGACAGCAAAACCCACTTTGTTTCATTAGCGCCTGCGATTGAAATGCTCTATATTAGCAGAGAGCAGGACAATACCTTTTATTTCCCTAATGAAGATGAGCTTGCCGCCGCAGATGATGTAATTACTGTTTGGAAATATAGTAACGAAAATGTGAACGAGGACCGGGCCGTATTGTTTGAAACTGAAGAGCAAGCGGTTGAGTTTGATAAAATTTATACTAAAAAACTTAATGATTCCAAGCCAGATGCCGCTCCTGTGGTTGATTCTCAAGAAACGTCTGAACAGGATTCTTTGGATATGTATTTTGAATCAGAACATTATTCAAAACCCATCTCTATTTATATTAGTCAGCAGACCAGGAAAATTTTTAGAAAAGAACGTTCAAATTTCAACCACCCTCAAAAAAAGTTTATAACGTGCGATACGATAGCTTCTGTCCAATCTATCATGAATTTTAGATCGCCGGATCGCACTGACTGGTTGAAAGTAACTTTTCCCAGTGGAATATCTAAAGAGGATATTGATAACTACTTTCCCAAAACATGTCAAACATATGCGATATATATGAATCGGGCTCAGGATGGCTATAAATACCCTCAAAAACCAGATTTTTTCAGCTCATTATTTGGTTGTGCATCCCGCCAGGAAAGAGATGAGCCTGAACAAATAACAGCGGCTAAAATGCAGTCTGGCCAGAGCTCATCTATCTAATAACACTGTAGGTTGGGATGCACTTCGTTTAACCCAACCTACAGCCCAGTCTTTCCAACGCCCGCTTAACCCCTGCGCCATACTCCTTATCGACCTGCTCAAACAATTTCAATTGCCTTTCGATAATAAATTTTGGTACACCAGCCATGCTGGCAGCAATGTTTGAATAGAGTCTTGCTTTTTGATCATCATTAAAAATATGAAATAATTTAGCAGGTTGGCTGAACTCATCATTACCCTGATGACGATCATAGCGATCAGCCTCGCCTTCTAATGGCAATGGCGGTTCGGCAAAAGCTGGATTTTCAACCGGGCCTGAAAAGCTGTTAGGTTCATAATAGGCATCGCTATAAGCAGTATTATTATCATAAAACCGCATGGCGCCGTCTTTGTGATAATGGTGAACCGGGCACTTGGGCGCGTTAACCGGCAGGGCTTCATAATGCGTGCCGATGCGGTAGCGGTGTGCGTCTGCATAGGCAAATATTCTTCCCTGAAGCATTTTATCCGGTGAAAAACCAATACCAGGAATAATATTGGAAGGAGAAAGCGCGAGTTGTTCGATTTCAGCGAAATAATTTTCCGGATTACGGTTAAGTTCCATAATGCCTGCTTCAATCAGCGGGAACTGTGCATGGGGCCAGACCTTAGTCAGATCAAATGGATTGTGCTGGAATGTTTTAGCCTGCTCATTGGTCATTACCTGAATGCAGAAACGCCATTTTGGATAATCGCCGGAAGCAATAGCCTGGAAGAGATCTTCCTGAGTAGATTCACGAGAGCGTCCAATTACCGTTGCAGCCTCTTCATTAGTCCAGTGTTTATGGCCTTGTAAGGTCTTGAAATGAAATTTTACCCAGACGCGCTCATTTTTAGCATTAATCATACTGAAAGTATGTGAGCCGAAGCCATCCATAAAGCGGACAGATTGCGGTAATCCGCGGTCAGAGAACAATATTGTCACCTGATGAAGGCTTTCAGGTGATAAGGACCAGAAATCCCACATGGCAGTCGGCGAGCGGAGATTAGTCTGAGGATGACGTTTTTGCGTATGGATAAAATCAGGAAATTTATAGGGATCGCGCACAAAAAACACCGGCGTATTATTGCCGACAAGATCCCAATTGCCTTCATTAGTATAAAATTTTACTGCAAAGCCGCGTACGTCACGTTCTGCATCAGCCGCACCTGACTCACCGGCTACAGTAGAAAAGCGGGCAATCAATTCAGTTTTCTTACCAACCTGCGTAAACAAATCCGCCTTGGTATAAGCCGTAATATCATGGGTTACAGTCAGAGTGCCATAAGCGCCCCATCCTTTAGCATGTACAACGCGCTCAGGTATGCGCTCGCGGTTTTGGTGAGCCAGTTTTTCGATTAACTGGTAGTCCTGTAGCAGAACAGGCCCTCTGGGGCCGGCAGTTAACGAATTTTGGTTATCGGCAATTGGATTGCCGGCAGTTGTGGTTAATTGCAATTTATCTGCCACAGCTAACTCCTTGTCATTTTATAACAATCTTCCGCCAGCTATGGTAACGGTAAATCAAAAATTAAACAATCAATTCGCCCTACAGCCTGAGCCTATAAAAATCAAATAACAAAATTGGTATATAATTTATTCATAATATACAAATAAAGGTCTTTTTATGGCGAAAAGGAAACCCCGGGCTCTGCAAAAGGGTCATTTGCACATGAAAGGTTCGCTTGGGCCTAAAACTTCTGGTCATGAAGTGGATTTCACTACCTATACCAATGACGGGGATTCCTATACGCCATGGATAACCAAACTAAACAAGCATGAAGGCGAACAAGGCGTTGACGCATCTATTCTGGAAGTCGCTTTCAGCGAAGTTGCCCTGCTTTTTATTAAACCGGGCTTGACGCCGCCGGCACGCATTGTTGTTGATGAGCAAAACGACAATTCAGTTACTGGCGTGGCCTCTGAAAACTTTAATGTCCAAATTAAAAAACAACTGGATCAAGGCCAGAAAGGCTATGCTTTTTCAAACGATTGGGAATATACCCCAATCAAAACCGAAATATCTCAGGCAGATATAGATGCTGAACGCGACAAAATGAATGCAGACGGATCGGTCAGTGATAAGGCGATAGAAGCCAGATTACAGTTAAAAGAAGCCGGAAAGGGCGTGCGGTTCCTGGATGGCCTGCCGGCAGGTTTTTTCGCGGATTTGTTACAAAAACACAATGAGCGGGAAATTCACATCGATATGGAGTCTCTTGCCTCTGTTCTGGCCAGCTCCTATTTTTTGGAAGAGGACGATTTACATAAAGGTAATATTGGGTTTTATGTGACTGAAGATGCAAAAGGGGTAAAGAATTTTACTTTCTTTAAAATCGATCACGATTTGATGTTAACCGACAGTATTATGTCGCAAAAAGACATGAGGCTGGCCAATATTTTTTATAATGACGATTCTTTCAAAATCTCGACTCGTGATTTGGATGGTTTTCCTGATCTGAAAGACTCAGGTAATCACTATTGGCCGACTGAAAAACGTATACTGGTCGCCGGCAGTAAAGCGTATACCAGCAAAGAAGAGCGAGAAGCATTTATCAACCTTAAACACGATCCTGAATTTATCAAGGCTAAATGGCAGAGTTTTTTAAAATGCAGCATCGTACCACTAGATTTGGTTGAAAAATCGCTAGTCTCCCATCTTGATCCTAATGATGATAAAGAAAAAATTAATATGGTACGGAACTCAATCTGGGAAAGGGTTGGGGAGTTAAAAGCGCGCATGTTGGAGTCAGAGCAATTCAAACAGTATCTTGCTACAGATGGGCCGGAGATGTTTAACGCAATTAAAGAAGAAGTCGTGACATATCTTGAGCAGTCCGGGATAGCAAAGGAGCAGCAAGATGAAATTCTTGCCCAGATGGTAGAGGGCTATACTAATATCTTTGAATGCGCCAATACCGAGGATATTACTCCTTTCAAAAAAGCAGTTTTGCTGGATTGTTACCGCTTTTCCAGTGACGGAAAATCCCATTATAAGCCGTCTGATGACGAGGTTTTCTGGATGAAGGAAAAACTGGAACGGGCAAATCAAAAACAGGATGAAAAAAATAGCTATAAATATGCCTGTGTTGTAACTGATATGGCGTCTACTTCAGATAAAAAAATCGATATCAGCCAGGCGCTGGCTATTAAACAAGCGTATTTAAAGCCGGAATCGATTAAAACCCTGAAAGATTTTGAAGCGGCAGCAGATAAAATAAGGGCTACAAATTTACCGCTGAAACAGCAAAAAAATGAAATTATAGCGTTATTAAAACAAGCAAAAGGCAATATGGCTGAACCAGAACTTAAAGCCTTAAAACAACAGCTTCAACAAAAGATGCCAGACTCGCCGTCGCTTAAATTTGTCAATCAACTGCGCAGCGAAATGTGGCTGGTGAGAAAAATTCGCGGAACTTACGGTAAAACGGCCACTGCATCGATGATGATAAAAGAGATTGATAGCCAACTCAGCAAAAACTACGCTGCTTCCGCCAAAAGTATCAAAAATCAGATCACCGAGGGTAGAATACAGGACGAGAAAACTAAGCAGCCCGCAAATACTGAAGAAGTAAAGGTTTCTCCGAAAAGATAGATTGGAATGTAAGTTCCTACCCGTTCGGCCTGAGGAAAATGCGGAGCATTTGTCTCGAAGGCCTGGCACCGTACCACAGGCTTCGAGACAGCGCTAAAGCGTTTCCTCAGCTCGAACGTTTAGTGAAAGTTAATTAAGCAACACGCCTTAAGCTGCCCGGCGTATTTTATTGGTAAGGTAAGCCTGTTTTTGAGCATCATCAAGCGATTTTAATTCTTTAATTTTTAAAGTAATTTCATGCCTGATGGTGTCGCGGTACTCTTCCAGATCGCTGTCGCTTAATTCGATAGCACTAAGTTTTGGCAAATTGAATGCATAATTAATATTTTTAACCAAATCGCGGTATTGCTCTGGAATCTGATAGTAACCTTGTGGGTTTAATACTTCTTTCAGGGTACTTTGGGCGGTTTCAAAATCTTTTGCTCTGGCAATTTTCAAATTTCCCAGGACAATACGTATTAGAGTGAGGCTATCTTGGCGGACGCTTGCTGGAATTGACATAGTGTTTTCTCCCGTGGTTTCGTATACAGCATAGATAAGAAAACCGGGATTTGCAAATAAATTGACCAAATTGCTTAAAATATTTCTAATTGTGCTGTGCTGACTGTACTTGATCAAAGCACGGATTAGCCGCCAGGGTCGGCATGATTGCCAAGGCATTTTTATAACATATTTTTGCCCGGATATCTTCACTGATATCAGCTTTATCTATCCAGTTAGCGGCATATACGCAATCCTCATAGGGATAATCAGCGGAAAACAGCACATGATTATCACCCAGGCTTTGCAGAGAGCACTTCAACGGCGCATCGTCGCACTGACCAGAGGTTGTGATATAGAGATTGCGTTTCAGGTAATCCGAGGGCTGCATTTTCAGCGGCCGTTTCCCGCAGATTAATTGGGAACGGCTATCAAGCCGCCACAGTTCAAATGGCAGCATTTCGCCCATATGGCCAAGAATAATCTTTAATTGCGGGAAGCGGTCAAAAACACCGGCGTAGATCAGACGCAAAAAATGAGAAGACGTTTCGCAATTCCACTCCCACGTTGCCTTTAATAATTCATCGCAACCCTCAAAGACATGGGGTTTGATATAAGCATCAGTCGGATGAAGGTACAACGGAACATTCAATGCCTGCATCCGCTCCCAAAACATATCATATTGCGGGGCATCCAGATAAACGCCATTGGTATGACCGTTTACCATTGCACCGGCAAAGCCGAGTTCAGTGACCGTGCGCTCCAATTCATCAGCGGCGGCTTCTGCAGATTGCATGGCCAAATGGGCAAATCCCCCGAAGCGGTCAGGGTTTCTTGCAATCTCGCCTGCCAGAATATCATTTGACTCCTGGGCCAGCCGAATAGCGGTTTTAGTATCGGCTTCTGCTTGCACGCCCGGCCCTGATAAACCAAGAACAGCAAAATCTATCCCTGATTCATCCATTATTGCCAGCCGTAATTGATGAAAATCGCTAAGCCGCGATACCAGCTCTTTTCGCTTTTGATCGGAAACTTTGGGCATATACCTGATACAGTAATCCAGTAAGCCGGGATTCACAAAATGCTCTTCAAGTGCGATTTTCATGGAATTATTTTTTTAGCGTTTTTATATGATTTAGCACAAGTTTCTCTGATTTGCCAGTAAGTAAGGCGTGTTGGGTAAACCCAACACTCAACTAAATAAATAGAGAGTAGCCTTGATGCAGCGAAGCGTAATCAAGGTTTCTATCACGTGTTTAGCGCCTATGCCTTGTAAGTTCAGAGCGGGTAATCCCTTTCCTTTAAAGGCTTTTTGCAAACACGCATGAAGTCATCCTGACGCTCCCAGATACCATCCCTGGCATCTGAGGGACCTTGATTACGCTACGCTGCATCAAGGCTACATCCTGGATAGTATCAATTTATGCTTTTACTTGCTCCAGCCAGGCCGCAATTTGCCCCCGTAATATCGCTAAACTGACAATGCCATTTTTCAAAACCTGATTATGAAACTGGCGGATATCGAAGCGCTCGCCTAATTGGTCTTTTGCTGTCTGGCGTAATTTTTGTATTTCATTTTTACCCAGCAAATACGCAGTGGCCTGGCCAGGCATCATAATATAGCGATCCACCTCGCCTTGAATAATATTGTCATCAAGTGCCGTATGCAGCTTTAAATACTCTACCGCCTGATCCCGGCTCCAGTGAAACGCATGAATACCTGTGTCAACCACTAAACGGGCTGCCCTTAACGATTCATTGGATAGCATCCCCAGACGGGAAATATCATCTTGATATAATTCCATTTCATCAGCCAGACGCTCGACATACAAAGCCCAACCTTCGCCAAATCCTGCATTAAACAAATAGCGATTGATCGTCGGGAGGGATTTGTTTTCATAAACCAGAGCAATCTGGAAATGGTGTCCTGGTATTAATTCATGGAATAAAGTCGCCTCCTGATCAATACGGCTTTTACTAGCCGGCTCATAAGTATTGATATAAAAAATACCTGGCTCAGTGCCTTCGTCATTGGGCGGATGATACTCACCAGATGCGCCTGTTCTGGCCCGATAGGCTGGATAGGCTCTAATTGTTCCTTCGGTTTTTGGCATGATATCAAACCAGTCGTGAATTTTGGCCTTGGCCCTTTCCAGGGCGGCAAAATTATAATCCAGAATATCCTGTTCAGTTGAAAAATAATTCTGTGATTCATTGTTTGCCCGTTTAAAGATCGTTGTTATCTCAGCAGTGCCATATTTTCTCAGGCCAATTTCTGCAATTTCCGCAGAGAGTTTTTGTATTGCCTGCAAGCCCAGCTCATGAATTTCACGGGCTGTAAAATCCAGGGTAGTCTGCTGCTTTAATTGAGCCTGATAGCATTTTGTACCGGCTGGTATGGCCGAAACGCCTATCTCTTCCCGGGCATGAACAAGATAGTCATTTTTAAGATAATCAGTATATTTTTTCAGAGAAGGGTTAATAACAGTGTTGATTAAATCTGTAACTTCCGCCTTAAATTGTTCATCGCCATCGCGGCGGGCAAAATCAAAATAGGGCGACTCTTCAACCGGACTGCCTAAGATTATTGTAATTTGCTTTAAGACGCGTTCAACCGCAGGTTTAGGCGCAGTATACCCACGCTTGACGCCTGATTTTAAATTATTAATTTGATTATCAACATAGTTACCGAAAGTCCGCCAGCGCGTTAACGCCATCTTCCGATATTCCGGCGTTCCAACCGGTTGTTTTTCAGCGACGCCGGCCATTTGATTATGCCAGCCAAATGCCGGATTAATATCCCATAATTCCACATGACAAATCCGGCTCGCTTTTTGCGCTTCCAGCGTTTCTTTTAACAGTAAGTAGGTAGTATATTGCGGCGTATCTTTTAATTCCTTTTCATCCAGCGCATTGAGCTGCATCAAAAAATTATCTTCCTGTTGCAACCAGCGGGCATGTCCTTCCAGGGATACATCCGTAAATCGATCTTGCGCCACATCCGATTTTCCCCAAAAAAGTCCCAATTCGGGGGAATAATCAAACAAGCTTTGTTCATAAGCATTGGCCAGCTCAGAAAATGACAACATATTTTTCTCTCTATCAGGGAGGTTAGTTGAACCAAACAACTTTAAGTTGAATAGCAGAATTACAGCACCGCATGAAACGGTTAGAAATTTTCTTTTCGAATACATAAGCAGTCTCCCGAATGACCGAATACTTAACTTAATGACAGTGAGGCTACGCTGCTTATTTTAATTTAGCAATAGGTTTACAATAAGGTACTATAGGCATGTTGCGTTTTAATACAGGCAGAATATGAATCTCTTGGACAAAGTAGTTAAATTGGAAAACGAAGCGGCAGCTTTTGGCTTTTGCTGGGAAAATGCAGAACAAATCATGGCGCAAATCCAAAGTGAGTTTTTTGAGATAAAAGAACACATCGACCAACCAATACCTCAAATTAATCAGGAAGAATTGCAAGCGGAAATAGGCGACTTGCTGCATGCCGTCTTTTCATTATGCGTTTTTTGCAAATTTAGCCCTTCAGAGACTTTATCCCAGACGCTTAATAAATTTGAACGCCGCTTGAATGCAGTCAAGGCCATTGCCCAGGAGCAAGGATACACCGATTTAAATGGCCATCCTTTTGAGAAGCTAATGGTGGTGTGGGATCAGGCTAAAACCAGAGTCGGATAGCGGCTCGGAAGTAAATAGCTTAAAAAAATGCAGGTTGGGTCGTTCTGACTCAACATTTCCTTATTTTTAGTGTATAATATATGTCCATTTTAAAGCCCATGACAAAAATTTATTATGCCCAAAAGCTTTCAAAACTTTCAAAACTACCAGATTACGTTTGTTAATAATCCTGAGACAGGTCCTGAATTCATAGTTAAAGAGTTATTTGGTCAGGAAATTTCTACACCCTATTTTATTCTTGACTCGTTTGCAAAGGATAGCCTCGATGAAATTTCAAATCTGGATAGCAATGAGCAGGTTATTTATCTTAACACTTATATTGAAGAACAATTTGCTCAAATAACCCGCTATGGTGTTCAGGTAGAAAAAGTATCGGGAATTACTATTGTCAGATTTGGTCAATACGGTCTTGCTGGCGGCTCGCCAAGGGCAATTAGCTTCGTTTTATCTGCAATCGGGTTGGGAGCGGGTATATATCTTAGCTCTATAGGATTTGTTCCTGTCGGAGGTGGACTTATAAGCGGTGCGTTAGCTGGTTTTATGAAGGCGTGGGAGCAAAAGAAGGAATCCTTTGATGCAACATTGTGTGCAAAAAAAGCGTTAGTAGGGTTTATTGGCAATTTTTTATCTGGCGGTATCTTCTCTTATGTTGATGATGGCCTGATAGGCGCAATGCTCGCTGGCGCAATCAGCCGTGCCAGTACACTGGTGTTAGACGCTGCAATCACGAAAGAAAAAATGCCTACAATACAGAAGGTTGTAGAAAAAGCGTTATATGGTGCGATATTCGGCGGAATGAGTAGTGTTGCCGCTAATAAGGCGGCTGAATATTCAGAAGCGGTAATTGCGCCATTGATTGAAGAGGGTAAAGGATTAATCGCTAAAGTGCTCAGTCAGGGCGTTACAGGCGCTATCGCCAGTGCGGCCAGCTCTTTGGTAAACACCGTATGTGATAACGCTATCGAAAAACGCCCGCTTACTGATAACCTTGTTTTCAATCTTTTAACCGCTGCAGGGATCGGCGGTTCGATTGCTTCTTTAAAAGCTATATATGCCATTCTTGAAATACTGACCAAATTAGCCCTGCTTGAGATTAAACGCCTTCAAGCGAGTCTGGCGATTAAAGAAGAATTTAATTCAAAAATGGCAACGACAATTGTCATAGATGCACAGAATAAGGCCGGGGAGGGCAATCGCACAGCAATGGCAGATGCACTTACTCACCAAATGGCACGCATGAGATGGGGAGAGGAAGGCGCAACAAGTCCTGAAACTCAAGCGGCTCGTGATCTTATGCATATGACTTTTATGATCGATCAGGGAAGTAAAAATGTAGATGCGCACTATGGCCGCCTTTGCCGCTCGGTTTCAAGATTTATGGAAGAAATCAGGGGAGCGTGGGTTTCCGCAGAGCTTTTGGACAGATTTGAAAATAATGAAAGTCAAACCCCGCGAGTCAAGACGTTATTAAATAGTACGACCAGAGAATCCATTTGGACTCAGGTTTTCATAGAAATAGTGGATAGAAATTTTGCAAAAAACGGATACAAACCACTTACTCCAGCACAACAACAGGCGTTAACGACAGAATTGCATCGTATTGCGCATAATGTGCGCACTAAAAAACAGCCCGAGGAGTTTGTAAAAACGGCCAGGGTAATAACCAAGGAAAATTACGAGCCGAAGGAAGAGGATAACGCCATTCAGTCTTTTTATGACGCGGCAGCAGAAGCACAAGCACTCGCCGAGGGGCGATTTAAGAATGCATCTCCGAATGAAATCTATGAATTTCCAAGAAATTCTTCTGCATTAACCAAAATGATTAAATCGGTCTGGAATAGCTTAAAAAACATGGGCGCCGGCGTTGGCGCTAATACCAATGGCGAAAGCGCTACGGTTACTGCAGGACCTGCCAAACAACCGGATTTATTTAACGTTTATACCTACAAACCTAACTCACAAAAACCCGCCCCTCGACAGGCTGGAAACAAGGAAAGGCCAGTTCAAACTATACCAATGGAAGTGGAACCGGAAGTTAAAAATCTCTCTGCGCCTGTTGCTGGTGTGGATTATAGTAATATCGCCAGCATATTGACGTCTGCTCAAGGCGAAAAGCCGCAAGCGAGCTCAACACCAGAAGCTGGTTCTATAAGCACCGGAAAAAGAAGAATTTCTACCAAAAAAAGCGTGGTTATCAAGGGCCGCGATGGAAGAAACAGGCACCATGATTCTGAAACTGGGAAGTTTGTTCCAGCTCCCGGCAAGCGTATGCGGACGAGCCAGACTTCGAATACTTTTTCCGGATCTGTTTCAGTACAGGAAAGCGGTCATTCTGTAAGCACCGAGGCTGTGAAGGAATTGATTGCGCCGCGCCCTGTTAGTGGAAAATCTGATATAACAGTGGGCCTTACGCACAAGTCAGAGGCCTCCGCCTCTTTAAAGCAAGAAGGGCTAAAATTTCCTAAATTAACTGCTGGAGCAAGTTCTGAAGTACAAATTTTAAATGGCGAAAATATGAAGGTCAGCGCTTCAACTGCAACTCTGGGGATTGAAGTAAGCCCGAATAACATTTCGGTAGGCGCGCGATTCTCCCTTTTTAGCGCGAGTAAACAATTTGAGCTGGCGCCCAAGTGTGATGAATCCGGGTGTACGCAAACGACTGTTACTGTCACTGGCAATCTTGGCAGCATTGGTTTTAAAGGCGGTATAGGTAAGCAGAATTTAAAAAATGGCGCTACGAAAACACAAATTGAGGCCGGAGCTGGGGGAGGACTATTGGGTGTAACCGCTCATGTCGAAATCACCCATACGGAAGCACAGCCGAAAATTGAACCTCCTGTTATGCCAGTAAAAATGTAGGCTGGGTCGTGACCCAGCATTCTGCCTCTCTAAGTACCTGGCAATTGTTTGTTTTTTAATCAAATTATGATATATTATTTTCATTTGCACAAATTGAGGTAGATATGGTTACAGTTGTACTATCGAGTATTTTGGATCATAAGTTTTTATTACAATTTTCTACAAAAGAGCAAAGGGATCAATTCCAAAAGGAATTGCAACAAAGGCTTCTTGAGAAATTTAAGCAAAGAGAAGTTGTGCATTGTGATAGAGCAGTCTCCGTTTCATGCCTGGATAATCAAGAAAATGAAGTGACAATTTCTGTTAATAACACGGGAATTTTATCACCCATGCGTGTTTTGTGTTTTGTTTTAACTGGTAACGATTGTGCACTCGAAAGGAAAACAACTGGATACAATCAATGGAATGAAGAAAAAGAAATTTTAGTTCAGTTAATTTCAGAGAGCGGAGGCTTATATAAATTTCATTTAACCTTATCATATCCTCCTTATCCTGATGAGGCATTCGTTTGTTTAAATGAAAAATTTGAAAAACAATTAGAAAGGCTATTAGCTGAAAAACCGAATATAGAAGTTGAATTAATAAATTCAAAAATTATTACTCCAAATTTCTTAAGAACTATTTCTAAATTAAAGCAGTTAACAAACACTGTCGCTGAGTTAAATAATGAGCATGAGAAACTTTATCACGAAAATTTAAGTTTGGAGCAGAGAGTTGATGTTCTTTCTGATAAATTAGCTGATACAAGAAGGGAACTGCAAATTTATAAGAAAGCTCAGCCAAATCTTATTAACCTAAGAGCAGCCAGCATAATTCAAAATTTCTTCCAAAAAAATAGCGAGAAAATACAAGCAAGAAAACAAAATAGAATTCTGGAAACAAAAGTAATTTTAGCCCAGTTATTAAGTTTGGATTTGCGGCAAAATAATGGTCAGTGCTTTCATGAGATCACTGCAATTTTGACAAATGCTCAGCAAATAGAATTATTACATTTGCCAAAACTGAAAAATGCACTAAAAGAACTTCAAGAGGGTGCATTAAAATTCGCTAATTTAATGGAGTCTCTTAACCAGGGTAGATATAATTTTTCTTACCAGGATCAAAGTCCCATGCAATTAGGTTAGATAAATGGAGAAATTTTATATCTAACTGATTTCAATTAAAATCGATGAGCCGTTGATGAAGCCTGATCTATTCAGTAACTGATAAGCTTCTTCCGATGTTTGCGGCTTTGTTGAATAAATAGAGGTAGCCTTGATGAAGCGAAGCGTAATCAAGGTATCTATCTCGTTTAAGCATTCATGCCTTGCAAGTTCAGAGCAGGTAAGCCCTTTCCTTTAAAGCCTTTTTGCAAACACGCATGAAGTCATCCTGACGCTCCCAGATGCCATCCCTGGCATCTGAGGGTTTGCAAAAAGGCTTTAAAGGAAAGGGCTTACTGGAGAAATTGGTAATTGTTCTTACTCCGATTATAACGCATGGGTAAAATTTAACCCTTCTTCCCACAGGCTTTGAAAAATAGTGCTTTATTCAACAAAGCCGGTGTTTGCCGAGTGAAAGGCTTTTTGAATTGAGCATAGATTTTTCAATTTCACTTCGATCTGCCCCCTCTCCCGCGATAGGAGCTTTGCTAGTATGGTGATGCCTTTCGTGGGAGAGGGTTGGGGAGAGGGAATGCCACCGATGGTCATTGATGATGAAGCGTGTCATTTTTTGTTCCGTTTTTTTCACTGACAAACATTCCATTAATAGTTAAGAGAACTTACCGGAGAATTACTAACTTCTATCCTGCTTAATTAAACAGCTATTTTTAAGTTTTAATAATAAAAACAATTCTTCACCAAAATTTTCATGAAAACCCTTAACTACACTTTCACGAGTTAGAATATTTTCCGACCATTTTCTTAATTTAGGATAGTTTTCCAACAGATGTACATCATACTGCTGTGAAAGCATATCAAATCTTTTAAATAATGGAGCGTATGCGATATCAACCATACTAAAATCCTTTCCATTGAAGAATGGTTGAAGACTAATTTCATTTTCTAAAATAGCAAGTTTCTTATCAACAATGGTGCGTTGCTGTTCAAAAGAGATATCATCTGTTGCAAGAGTCATTTTATATGCATCGAAAATCAAAGTGCTACCCCATTCAATCCAGGATTTATTATAGGCACGTTTAACAGGATCAGAAGGATATAATTTTGAAGTTGAAATTTCATCCAAAAATTCATTAATAACTGATGATTCAAAGATAAGCGTATCATTAACTTTCAACAGAGGAACTTTACCAAGAGGAGATAATTTCAAAAACCAATCAGGTTTATTGCGTATATCCACATAAATTCGTTCACAAGGAATATTGTTTTCATTTATCACTATATTAGTACGCTCTACAAATGGGCATATACGAAAACTATATAATGTTAGATGCATTTAATACCTTATCGTCAACTGAAACATTTCACGATGGTAAATTTCTCAACATTATAAACGTTACAAGGCTATTTCCAATCTATTTTCCAGTTTTGCTGATAAGCTACGCATTTAATTTGAGATTTTTGGAGCACGAATGGAAACGATTGAATCGATTAAATCAGCACACCTTAAAAAAAGCCTGGCATTAATCAAGGCCGAGAAAGCCAACGTAATTTTTGATATTGTGTTTGGTGTGCCCGCTGCTCAAGTCCTGCTGGTTGCTCATGAACTCAATTTTGGACACTAGAGCAATGTCAATTTTTAATTCGAAAAAGCTATGAATCCTTAAACCCGCAAGGGCGCATACTGATTCATGAAATGTTATTTAATAATACAAAAACCGGCCCTTTGGGAGTGGCTGCTTATAATATTATGATGTTACTTTGGACTCAGGGCGGGCAACAATTTTCCAGAAAAGAATTGACAACTTTATTACAAGACATTGGATTCACCGATGTTCAGGTTTTACCAACTGGTTTTGGTGAATGGAGTTTAATAACGGGTACCAAACCAAGCGCCTGATAGTACGGACATAATCATTTTTCCAAAGAGGTTCCACAGGAGAACAACATCAGATGTTTATTCAGAGCAAAATGGGCTGTTAATGACGCCCATCGATATAATCTTGCCAAAGATCATAAAATACCATTTCTTTTGAAGCTGACTGTTGCAGAGCTTGATTTTAAACGACCCGCTGTAGAAAGGTCCGTGATGTCATCACTGAGATTGGCGCTCCTGATTACAGGATTAATGTTCTGACGCCCTGGTATTTCAATTCTCTTAGCCAGTTACTTGAACCCGAGATCATCACGGATATATACAAGATAGTAAAATTTATAATTTTTGTCAAATATGTTCAATTGATTCCTCTAAAAAACATCACCAGTAAACAACCATCAAAAAATGTATTTTTTGCATTAAATTATTTTAAACCATATAATCACATTTCGTCCATAACTTGAGCACATTGGTAATGCCTGGCGAAAGCGAAATTGATAATTCCTCTTCAGTTCTTTTCCAAATACCACCAGAGACATATGTAGACCATATGCCTTTAGATTTAGAGACTATTCAAAAGTTAACTCTAACTAGTAAGGGGTTTTCCTTTTTTAGAAGAAATCAAGCACATTCTCTAGGAGAAGTATATGCTTTAATGAATTGTTTTGTTACAGGAGATTATGATAGAGCCGAACTCATTGTAAAAGAAATACCTGATGTAATATTTAAGTCAGTGAATTATCTTTTTAGTATCTCTATTAATTTAGCAAACAATGTTAAAGAGGATGATAAAAGCAGCAACGATAAAATACGGCCTTATCCTTGTCACTATACTAGTTGTCAATATACTAGCCCATTAAAATATGCAGTAGAAACCAATAATGCTCGTATGCAGGCTATTTTTCTTAAATATTTTCAAAACAGTCCAGAAAGAAAAGAAATTTTTGAAAATTGTAAGAAAAATTATCAAACATTAGATATCTATCTGTTACTCGAACGAGTAGCTAACGCGGATTACGCGGAAGCAGAAAAATTAGCAAAATTGAACCCTGATTTAATGTTTCAACATGTTCCCTACGACAGAAATAGCCACCAAACTATTGCTTCCTTACCCGAAGAGGTTAATGTCGAACCAGTATATAGTCCTACTTCTCCAGAATACATTAGTCCCTTAAAACTAGCTTTTAAAAACTATGATAGTTACATGTGGGCGATGTTTTTAGAATTGGTTAAAGATCACCCCGATCAATTAGAATTATTTAAACAACAAAAAGAAGAACAGAAAGAACATTACAACATTGAGCCCCTATTAAAAGCCTATGATAACTACTTATCTACTTATAATAAATACAAGGCAAAGTATCACGCTGGTACAGAAATAGAAAAAACAGAAATAAGTAATATGTTTATCTTCTTATTTAATAAAGTAGGCGAAGAGCAAAAGAAAATGCCTCGTCATATGTTATTAGAAATATTTCGTCCTAGTCTTCCAACTCGTAGTTTACCGCCAGCAGATTCCCCCATTATTTTTTCACCAGTATTTGTCTGGGATAAAGAACATGACTTTAGTATAAATAAAGATAATCGTCCGCCGCTTCAATATATAGGTTATCTGGAGGATGAAGAATGTTATGCCGATGTGGAGAGTTATCTTTATTCTCTTGGAAAAGAAACGACTATTGTTCGAGGTGATCACGTACTAGGCGCCAGAATATGTGTCTGGGCGGGCAGCCTGGTAAAAATGGATCGTGATAATTTCTCAAGATTGTACAATACTAGAGTTCAAGAGCTTATAGATCAATTATCATGTGCTCTGGAAAAAAATATGAGCTCGCTTTCCTTGTAACTCGAATGAAAATTAAACCAGAATTATGGATGGGTTCTGGTTTACGCCGCCCTAAACTGTGCGTCCCTCTCTATTGAGACAAAAAACATCAACCAAAGCATTTTTAAAACTCGTTTTTTTCATCAAGGTCATGCCAACCTTTTTTGCAACACGCTTCGAAGCATCGTTTTGATGGTGAATAATCGAAATCAGCGTAGGAATCGCAAGTGTGTTAAAAGCGTAATCCCTGACATAACATTTAGTGAGTCTGCCGGGATTATTTTAATCTGAGATAAATAGTATTAACAAAATTATTTATGTGCTAAATACTATATATCACAGGTTATGCCAGGATGACTAAATGACAAATGAAAATACAATGATGTATGCACAGGTTGTGCGTGCTTTTGGGCCAGCTGCTCAAGCATTTGGGCTGGAGCAGGTGCCTATCCCTAAAGTGAACGAGAAGCAGATGCTCATTCGTGTGCTGGCTTCCAGTGTCAACCCTGTTGATTGCAAGTTACGCAGTGGGATTTACCCTGCTGCAATGCCAGAGATGCCGGCCATTTTACATAGCGATGTGGTTGGCGAGGTAGTACAATGTGGTTCGGCAGTACAGCAGTTTGCTTTAGGTGATATAGTTTATGGTTGTGCCGGCGGTTTTAAAGGCACGCAAGGTGCTATTGCCGAATATATGCTGGTTGATCCGGCATTGATGGCTTTAAAACCTGAAAATCTGACCGTCATTGAAAGCGCTTCTTTGCCTTTGGTTGGCATTACAGCCTGGTTAGCTTTATTCGATAAGGCAAATATTCAGCCGGGGCAGAAGGTACTTATTCATGCCGCATCAGGCGGTGTAGGCTCTATTGCCTTACAATTGGCATTATGGAAAGGAGCACAAACCTACGTGACTGCTTCTGATGAAAAGAAGGCGGCCTTTGCACAGGAAAGAGGGGCTATTATCATTAATTATAAAACCACTTCCGTAGCAGAGTATGTTCAACAACATACCGATGGGAAAGGGTTTGATGTTGTTTTTGATACCGTAGGCGGGAAAAATCTGGATGCCTCCTTAGAAGCACTTAAAGAATCTGGTGTTATTTGTGCCATTGTAGCTTGTGCAGAGGCTGATTTACGGCCATTGCATCGTAAGAGCGGAACCCTGCATTATATATTTATGCCCAATACAATTATGAATTTAGATGCTGCCGAAGCTCGCAAGCATTATGGCGATATTCTTTCTAATATTGCAGAATTGGCTGAACAAGGAGTGATCAAACCTTTAGTAGGGGCAACTGTTCGTTTCAGTGAGGTTGCCAAAGCGCATGAGTTACAGGAACAGCAACAAGTGATCGGTAAAATTGTTTTAGAACAAGATCTGCAAACTGCTGTTCTTGATTAACTCTGCATAGTTTTCTGTAGCACGCTGTTTGATTTGCGGAGCACTTTATTAAAAGCCCAAGTTGCTAATCTTACTTAGAAAATAAGCAACAAAGGGCACTTGTAAGTCCTAATTGGGGAAATTCAAAAACCAGTCATCTTAAGCATACTTATTTAACTGAAAATTCATGGCGAACAGCATGTTCTTTAATCAAATTTTCAAATTCTGTAGTTGCTTTTCCTAATACACCATTTTTCAAAATTTTTAATTCTTCATCAGTAAAGCTAATTTTGGGATTCTCAATAGCAGATAGTAGTTTTTCAGCCGCCATTTTCTTCTGAGCAACAGAATACCCTTTGAATGGTCCAAATTTGCGTAAATAAGCAATATGGCCACGCTCCTCTCCCGTGCGATAAAGAATATATAACTTAACATTTCTTTCTAAATCAGCAATATCATGCGGAGATTCAAATTTAGGCTCTGGAACAAAGCTAAAAGGTTTATGCTGCAGTTCACCAGAAACCTTACCATAACTCCACGAGCGACTAACTATTTTTTTGTCTTCAATACAAACAGGCTGAATTTCAACAATACTCAAATCTTCTGGTTCTTGAAACCAAAAATAACGATCAACATTATAAAAATGAGACCAAGTACGAGATTTCCGCATATCAACACATTTGTAAACTAGATACACTTGAGAAGAGGAACAATTTTTTTCAGCTTCTTCTGCTGCTGTAGTGATTGCGGTTTGCCATCCTTCAAAAGCCGTGGGGAAATGACACATTCTTTCATCTTTAATAAATAAAGGAATTTGCTTTCTATCAGTTAAGGCTTTAGCATTGACAGGATTTTTACTAAGAATATAAATATAATTTAACGGCATTGCATTAACCCAATTTTGATCAAAATATAATCGCATTATATGTTATTTTATCACAAATAGTAAATACAATTTTATTATCAAACATGGTCTCAAAACGTAAAGGCATAAAATCAGATTTGAACCTTCGACCACTAGCACACCATTCTTAAAAAGACCGTTTTCAAACAGTATCACGCCGCTTCAATATATAGGTTATCTGGAGGATAAAGAATGTTATGCCGATGTGGAGAGTTATCTTTATTCTCTTGGAAAAGAGACGACTATTGTTCGAGGTGAGGCTTTAACTCAAACCGCATGTAATGCAATTTATCATTGATAATTTGGCTTGGCAGCACTTTTTCATAAAACGCTTGTGCGACCTTATTTTCCGCAAGAATAAAGAATTCGATTCGGCCACAATTCTCATGTTTTGCAATCTCTTTTAACTTATTAATAAGTAAGGTGGCTCCCTTCTTATGGCGATAAGCTTTCTTAACAAACAAATCATTAAGATAAAGATTTGCAAGCGTATTTGCGGTGAAGTTACGGTGATCAATGGCATAATTTGCAAAGCCAGCTGGCTTGCCATCCATTAAAAGAATTAAAAAAGTTCCTAGTGGTTTTTTACCAAAAACAGCTTGCTTAAAAGCTTCTTTTGAATAGTTGAACCGGTGCAATACTCCCTGTTCTTCCAAGTCTTCCTGGATGGAATCATATATAAAATCAAAATCTTTTATAGTAGCAAAACGAACTTCTTTTTGCATAGAATTTCTCCTTTGGAACATTTATGCTTGATAGAAAATCGGTATATGAAGGCATCGTAATTTTAGCTGCATCAAAATTATCCTTTTCAAGGTCATCTTTTGTTTGGGTGCTTGTCAGCTTGCGTTGTTATATTGATGAACTCTTGTTTAGCCTGTTCTTTTTTTTCTTTTATTTCGAAAGCATTAAAAATAAATTGTTGTAGAAAAACAAATTCTTGTGTTGAAAAATTATCATCAACTTTGCTTTTATCATTCTGTAACATTAAGTGTTCAATATTGGCTGCAATTTGTTTAAACGGTGCTTCAAAACGCTTGCCCATAATAACAGAAAAGACAACCACAATAATAGAATAAAACAGTATGAAAATCGGTAAGCCTAAGAGCAATTGTTTATCAATGGCAGAAAATAAATAGGCCATTAAAAAAAACAGCAAAAAGCTAGACAGTGAAGTGCCAACAGACCATAAAGCCATTCTATTTTTAATAGAGTTTGTCCTGCTAAACCAATCACGAACGACATAGTGTTTATTTCGATAGAGGAGTCTGCTGCCAAATAATATAAAAATTAATCCTAAAAACCACAGTAGCTCGCCATAACTCAATAAAGAGGTTGTTTGTGATAGAAACGAGTAGTTAATAAAGAATTTAATTGGCTCCCTTGGATGGGCTCGAACCGCTTTGTAATCTATAGATATATAAAAGATAAAAACTAGTAGTTATAAAATTAACCCAAGATCTTACCCAAATTTGAGTATGATAACTGAATGCTGATTTAGTAGACGGTTTTGAACCCCCCCTTTGGTCTAGAACTGCTTGTAACAGTACATTGGGTTATTAATCATAATCTAATAAACTCTCAAGATGATGTTATAAAATATACTTACGCTTGGAATGAACGAAAAAAAAACAATTTACACCCACACAAATTAATCTAGCAATTGATGTCTGTCAAACAAAGGTTGGATTAAAACATCTCGCTGGAAAAATTAATTTAAACACCCAGCAATTATTAGCATTTAAAGAATGTTTTTACAGCGTGAATTGAAAAAAAATAGCACAAGCTCCATTTTGGAACATATGGGGGAAAACGTAATTAAGCTTAAAAAAGATAATCCTTAGCTGCCTGAGGTGATCAGCCATAATCTAATCAGTTATAAACAAATGGATAGGTTTTGTCTGATTTAATTAATAATCTTTTGATTCGGCTTATTTTTATAAAGTACACGCAAAATAGTATCAAGTACCATATCAAGCCGTTTACTGACATCTTCGGCAAGAAACCTCAAAACTATATAACCGTGTTCCTGCAATAACAAATCCTTGCGCCTGTCAGTACGATAAGCTTCCTTGGATGAGAGATGTTGAATCCCATCAATTTCAATAGCAACACGAGCATCAGCACAGAGCAGATCAACCTCCAGACCACCCAGCCCATCAAATGGAATCGTTAATACGTGATTTAATTGAAACCGCCCCTTCGTTTCGGGTAATGTCTCCAAGCGACAAAACAAGAAAGCTTCAATGAGACTACGAGCGCGATCAATTTGATCAGATTCTAACATTGCAACATTCGAGAATAATTGCGCTAATGAGTTATCAACCCCATCTAAAACCAAGCGCCTAACGGTACCGCCATAGTCATTTTTCCAAAGAGGCTCCACAGGAAGAACAACATCTGATGGCCATCCTGGGTAAGCACTCGCTGGCTGTATCATTTTATAACCAACAGATTCATAAGCACTCGATCTGCGTTGAAACATACGCTCTAACATGGGAACAGCGAAATCAGCATAATCATATACATGCACTTCTTTTTTTGTATCATGCAATCGATGAAGACGCCCTACATATTGGGCAATAGTCCCTTTCCAAGAAATAGGTAGGGTCAAAAATAAAGTATCTAACCGCGCATCATCAAATCCTTCACCAACAAATCGACCCGTTGCAAGCACAACACGTTCCTCATCTGGAGGAATCGCTGTTAATTGTGATATTGCTTGTTTCATTTCTTTAGCGCCAAGGCCACCTTTAAGCACAATTAAATGATTTACTTCAGGTTTTAATTGTTGATGCAGTATATCCAAATGTTCATTGCGCTCTGTTAAAATAATAGGAGACCGTCCTTTTTTGACGGCATGAATCACATCATTACAAATCATTTGATTACGATAATCATCATGCATTAATTCCTCATATAAATCTTGAAACTGAATACGCAAGTTTTCATGAGTCTGCTTGTAAGGACGAAAACTTGTTGGGCGCACAAAAACATAATGCTCAAAAGGTCTAACAATGGCTTGGGCTTTAGCATCCACACGATGAAGAACAGAACCACAACGCATCATAATAATAGGATGGCGACCATCTTTACGCACCAGAGTGGCTGACAAGCCTGTAATAAATTTGGCTTTGACTTGTCGAATAATATCGTCAAAGCTGATAGATGGAATATGGTGGCATTCATCGACAATGACATACCCATATTGAGAGAGCATACTTTCAATTTCAGCATGCTTGGTGAGGCTTTGAATTAGTGCAATATCAATAAAGCCTGTAATTTTCTTTCGCCCCCCACCAAATCTACCAATTTTTTTAGCAGGAAGACCAAGAAAGGTTTGTAGCCGATCTACCCATTGATCTTGCAGTTGCTTAGTATGAACAATAATCAAGGTGTTGGTTTTTCTTTTAGCAATCATCCAGGCAGCGACTACTGTTTTACCAAATGCCGTCGTAGCAGAAAGTACGCCAATATCTGATTGCATTAACGCATCTACAGCAAGTTGCTGTTCCGGCCTAAGCTCTCCACAAAATTGAATATCTATGGGCTCCCCCGCAAACAATTCTTCTTGGATGGTGTATTTAATTTTTAGCTCACGCAGCAATTTCGTAATATCATCAAAACATCCGCGAGGAAGCCCAATATGGTGTGAGTAATCACGAGCACATCCAATGATACGAGGCTTTTCATAGACTGGTAATCGCATAGCTTGCGCTTTATAGAAATCAGGATTTTGAAAGGCAGCAATACGAATCAGTCTATTTAATAACGGCGATGGCAATGATTCCTTTTCAATAAAAATCTCATTACTGATGACCAAGTGTATTTTTTTTGGTAATGTATCAATTATTGGCAATGGTACTGGTGGTTTCCAAGGCGTTCTATTTTCTTCTTCAGTAATTTCTAATCGGATACCAACAACACGTCCTTTAGTCTCTGCCTCATTTACTAATTGTTCTATTTCAAAACGAGTTATTTTCTTAATACCTGCAAGATAAGCCCACTGATCTTCAATAATTTGTAAGTGTTCATCAATAAATACACTATTACCGGTATGGCGTGCTGCTTTTTGTAGAGGTAAAGCAATTAGGTTGCCAAAACCACCCCGAGGTAATGTATCTTGATTGGGAAAAAATCGATCATATGAATCCAAGCCAACTTCAGGATTAGACTCCATGGCCTCTGTTAAAATTGAAGCACCTAATTTTCTTGCTAGTGCTGCGGGGATTGATTCCTCAAAAAACAGCCAAACATGTGCGCCATTACCAGAGCGAGAACGCTCAAGTACCGCAGGCAAGCTTTTTTGATGACAGGTTTTCAGAAAAGCAACTGAATCCTGCTCCCAGGTTGCTTTGTCAAAATCAGCCGCAAGAAAATAACAGGATTCATCCAATAGCATAGGGTAAATACCCATCACAAAATCCTGGCCTTTATTGTCATATCCTTGCAAATGCCAATATATAACCTCATTGTCTATAGGAATGAATTGTCGATGTTGACAATCCATGCACTTGATGCGCGGTTTTTGGCAGACATTTCTAACCCATTCATTTTTACAAGCAGGCGCATATCCAGATTTATTTGTTTTTCTATTTTGAAACCGGCGAGGATAGACATCAGAACGCCCTCGAAATAGCGATTGATATAATGCGATTTTTTCTGCCGTAGAAGAATGTTGGGTAATCATAAATATCAGCCGGTTGGAAGCTGGTTAAGTATACCTTATAATTGGCACAAAGAATAAAAGTCATCCTTAAAAGAAGAGCCGGTGACATTTTGTTACCAAAGTACGTTCTTTATCGTTTTGCCTCTAATTTTATTCAAATTGAAAATTTATCACCAAAACATTGTTGTTTGTTTTATGCATGCTATAATATTAAAAAGCACTTTTTTATATAAATTATAAAATAAACGTTATATATCATATGGATATAAAATAAACTAAATAATTTTATGTAATGTTTTTTATATAAAATATATTACATGGGCTAATCATGAAATCGACGAGCGACAGCATTTTAAGGCGAATCAGAGCGAAACAACGCGGTTGGGTTTTCACGCCTAAAGATTTTCTTGATATAGCGCCTCGCAATACAGTAGGTGTGACTTTACACAGGCTGGTTGAAAAAGGTGTTATCAGGAAAATTGGGCATGGGATATATGATTTTCCAGTCAAACATTCAAAACTCGGAACTTTATCAGCAAATCCAGATGCAATAGCAAGCGCGATTGCATCAAAAAAGGGAGATACTATTCAACCCGGCGGTGCTCAATTAGCTAATCAGCTTGGTTTTGATGATCAAGTATCGGCAACACCGTCTTATATTGTTTCTGGTGTATCTCGACAAAAAACCATAGCGAACTATCCAATAAAATTTAGTCATTCAAAATTTATGAATAACCTACCTTTAAATCCAAATGTGATTAAGGTACTTAATGCATTAAACCATATTGGAAAGAATCATATTACTGATGATATGGTGCAGAAAAGTAAACAAATATTGTCGCAAAGAGATAAAGCCCAACTTAAAAAAATATTAAATCAGCTACCAGACTGGATGATTTACGTTGTTTTGAAAATCCTAGGAAAATAATAATGCAAGATCTATTGGAATTTAGCCCTAAAGAGCGCCAACAAGCTTTTGAAGAAGCCACCGCTCGTTCCACAACAATTAAGAACCCAATTATAATTGAGAAGGATTTTTGGGTATGCTGGACTCTAGATCATATTTTCTCTAATAAAGACCTATCTCCTCATGTGATTTTTAAAGGAGGGACTTCACTTTCAAAATGTTACAACATCATTGACCGCTTTTCAGAAGATATTGATTTAACGTTCAGCAAAGAATATATGGGCATAGACGATGAAAATGATCCTGCAAGTTGTAATACACGAAAACAGAGAGATAAGCGGCTTGAAGAGTTGAGCAAGACAGTCAAAAACAAAATTAGCGGGGAGATTAAGCCCATATTACAAACTGAATTTAGCAAGAGTCTTTCCGCATATTTTGATGATTCTGAGTGGCGATTGGAGCCAGATGAACATGATGAGCAAAGTCTGATATTTCATTACCCCAATAGCGTTCCTAAAAAAGATAATGAATATATTCAATCAGCCATAAAGCTGGAGTTTGGTGCCCGAGGGGGTATAAGTCCGTGTGAAAATAAAAGTGTTACTTCTTATTGTCATCAGCTACTACCCGAACTTAGAGGCAAAGCGCCAGAAGTTACTGTCCGTACTTTATTAGCTAAACGTACTTACTGGGAAAAGATCACGCTACTACATGCGGAATACCACCGTTCTCCAGAAAAATTACTTCCTTATCGTCTCTTTCGACATTATTACGATATTGTTATGTTAGATAACAAAAATCTAACCCGAGAAGCATTACAGGATATTGCATTGCTAGATGACGTTAGAAAGAATAAATCTATTTATTTTCCTGTAAAATGGGCGAATTATGATAAAGCAGTCATTGGCTCATTGCGTCTATATCCTAATAAACTATTTATGGAGCAATTAAAAGCTGATCATAGCAAGATGGCTGATATGTTTTTTGTTGGTAAAGCCCCCGATTTTGATGAAACCTTAGAACATATAAAACGAATTGAGATAATGATTAACAAAACCGAGTAGTATAAAATAAGAAAGGAATACCTCTAAAAAAGAAGGAAATACCATGAATACTAAAGTTGAACCCATATTCCTCTACAAAGGACTTGGTTTTCCTACTGAATTAGAAAATGTAGAAATGATTAATATTAATAACGAATGGCATCCCCAAATTGATGTCCGCTACGTGGCTGATGAAATAATCAAAAAATTGGCTACCCAAGAAGAAAGATTAACTGGTAATCAAGTTAAATTCATTCGTACTTATTTTTCCATGCCTCTACGTGAGTTTGGTGACACCGTGGTTCATGAACCGCACACCGATGTCAGCGAATGGGAAAAATGTGGGGATGAAATAACCAGTATGAATGAAAATACTGAGCAAGTGTTACGGATTTACATTATCGAACAAACACAGACCAAAACCTAAATTGAACAAAAGAATTTCCATTCAAACTTCAAAAGAAGCCAAATATTTGTGAATACCGAATGCAAAAAGCCCAAGCCGATTCAATTAATTCATTGCGTATAACTGCTCCCCCCCATCTAAATTTATTTAAAATTTATCTTCCATCTCAAAATCAGACAAAGTCTTACCATTTATTTAAATTTGGTAAGACTTTGTCTGATTTTGATTAAATTAAACTGTGACAATTTGTCACAGTTTGAAAATAACTTCATATATATTCAATCAATAACAGGTAGAAAAAACCTTTGACAAATACTCCGATTTAAATAAACATCATCAATAGATGACCATTAAACTAAACTTTCACCACAATTTTTTTAACTCCCCAAATCAATGAGCATAGCTCTGTCCAAAACAAGGCCGACCTTAACCCGACACATCAACCCGGCACAAACCCGACATAGCAAGATCCAATAGTAGCAAGGAGAAAAAACCTGTCGAAATCTAAAAACCAGACAAAGCAAAATTCTCTAGGCCGACCCACCTCATAACTCCAAAATCTGTTTTTTATGTTTTTACGCGCGCGAGGAAAAATTTTTAAACAATTTTGAACAAAAATAACCAATTACCAATGCAAAAACTTCTCAGTAAAAAAAATATAAGGTTCATTTAATATCATTTGCTATCAACCCCATTTCCTCTATTGACACTCTCAATCAATTTCCTAGAATGAATCAAATTTAATGCATCTTGGTTATAACCGCTGCATGAAAGACCTACATGAATTGGGTTTTAAAGTTGGCCATTTAAATGGCCTAAAGTCCAAGCATATCTATGTATTGGTTGAACACTGGAAAAAGCAAGGAAAAAGTCCTGCAACTATCAAAAATTACATGTCCAAATTACGTAAGCTCGCTTATTTTCTTGATAAACCCAAACTGGTAAAAGCAGGCAATGATTCCTATCAAATTGATAAACGCATTAATATTCCTACTCAAAACAAAGCTATTCACCATATCGATTTAAACTTATGTACCGACCCACATATTCGCCTATCACTTGAAGCACAAATGCTTTTTGGTTTACGTAGGGAAGAGCCAATGAAATTTGTACTCAGTGAAGCTTGGCATGGTGATTGTTTGCATATCAAACCCAGTTGGACAAAGGGTGGTATTGGACGATTGCTTAAAATTACTAATGAAGAACAAATGAAATGGCTATCAAAAGTCTGGCAACAAATAAGACGTGGTGAGTCCCTAATTCCTACGGTAAGAACCTATAAGCAGCATTTAGGTCATTATCAACAACATGTTAAGTTAATGGGCGTTTGTAAATTACATGGCCTGCGTCATGCTTATGCTCAACGTAGATATTCCGAATTGACTAAAGAATTTGATTCTTTAAAAATTGGATTAGTCTGCCCGATAGCTGGCGTAAAAGCTACTAAAGAACTCAATAGTAACGAAAAGAAAATTGATAAGCAGGCGCGATCAATTATTAGCCGTGAACTTGGGCATTCTCGTTTGAATATTACTAAAACCTATCTTGGGTAGAAAAAACTAAAGTGAGCTATCTTTCAAAACAGTATTTTTCATACTTAAACGCTATTTTTGAGGTATGCTTATAATAAGAATGAAATATTTCACCCATGTAAACATGCTCTAGAAAAATGATAGAAGATGTAATCTTTTTCGACATAAGCAGGGATGAAGAGCAATTTTTCCTTCCTACTATAAGGAATGATAGTGAAAACCACATGGAAACGTGTAGATAAAGATTGGTATCAACAAACTTTTATTAATGCCCAGGGAAAACCCGTAATCACCTATCACTACAAAAGAAAGTCTGCTCCAGCTATTCCAACACTGTTATTACAAACCAAATTAGCCCAACAACTTTGTGGCTATATACTAATCAAAAAAGATATAACGGATACTTCTTTATTTATTCAAGAACATAATAAGGTTCTACAAACATGTGACGATATAGGAAGCAATGTAATAATAAAAGGACTAACAAGAGCTATTGTTATCACTTACGGTAAATGCTTTACAACAGCTGATGGTAGAAAAATCAAACTGGACAAAAAGATTATTAAAAACGCACACCACCAAGACATCCATGAACTTTTAATGGAAATGAGACACCAATACATCGCACATGCTGGCAAGTCTATTCATGAAAAAATATGCTTGCCACTGCTTTGTCCTCCCCCTAAAGAAGTTAACAAAGTTTTAAGAGGTAAAAATGTAAAAGGAAATATTGTCCTAGGTCAGCATTTATTTCAAACGTCCTCTACTATTGAGTTCAATGATGGCACTGTTTTATCTTTATTGAATGAACTACAATTAAGTCTTGATAAGAAAATTTCTCAATTACAGCAAAAATTGGGACTGGATAACTTGGATCCCGAAAAACTTTGGAATTTAGTCAAAAAAAACAAAACATTTTACATTGATGAAGAAATTCTAGGAAAAATTCAAAATTAGCAAATCGAACTTTATCTATCCAAATCCTTCTGCCTATAGAAGCAAACGTAGACTTGGTGCAGGCTGTGTACGAATACCGTTTCGCTAAACCAAGGCTTACTTTGTTATTAGATTGTTGGGATGCCAACTTGACTCAGATAGTCATATATAGAATCATAAAATTCCGGCAATCTTGTTTCATCACTCTGATCGCCCTTTGGAACAAAAATTACCATTCCCTGTCGGGCCCTGGTAAGCAATACCCTGTAGGTATTTAATAAGTACCTTTTGCGTGTTTCATCATTGATGTTTGACCATTTTGTCCCGCTAAATTTTTTGTAACTCCAACCAGTAGCTGTTTTTCTTAAATTTGCATCCCAAGCAACACAGGTCCAATCGAGCTCTAGGCCTTGAATATCGAATTCGGTAGCGACGTCCTCCAAAAAATTAGATGAACGTACATCATCATGAGGATTTAAAAACCATTGAATTGGATCTATCTCAGACTTAATATGAATTCCATAAGGTTTTAATCTATATGCTCCTGACGAGGCAATGATGCCCATGCTTTCGGAGCCCCTTGCCTTACTTTTAAGCCAATGTTTTGCTGTATTGAGATCTCGTGTTAAAACAATTGGATAGAGTGGATTTAAGTTATCCAGAATTCGTTTGGCATCTTCTAATTGGCAATCTAAAATTGCCTTCACGAACATTGAGAGTTTCTCTGACCGAAAAGACCTCATTGAAACTGCAAGATGAAGTTCATCCCTTATATTGATTTGACCTTCTTGAAAATCTGAGTAAATATTTTGTACATTAGTATACTCAGTATCTGTAAGTTTGTTGGAAACATACACATCCCAATGAGGATAATCTTTTTTTATGGCATGAAACCACTCAGAAAGTCCTGCTTCACCAGTATTGATTTCTTGGCCACCGCCAATTAAGCATATAATAATGGACCAATTTTGGTGGCGATCCATAACACTAATTAAGAACTCAGGTTCTGACATATCAAAATCTGAGATACCTTTTTTTCTTTTCATGAAAAAAGTTGTTTGCTCTAAGGTCCAGGCCCGTTGAGCCTCATCAAATACAGCAACTCGCTCAACAGGAGGAAGGAAATGCTGAAGGGCATCATCTCTAAAATGATGAATATTCTGTATAAATGCCTTAGTTTTAGATTGTGCTTCTTTTTTGGATATTTTACTTTTAGCTCTTTTTCCGTCTGCCACTTCATCGCGTGCAAGTGCCTCTTGAAGCACAGCAACCAACGGACCATTACCAGATAAAAACACTGCATGTTCACCGGCATCTATATCATGTCGTTCGTTTGCAATGTTAAGGCCAGCAAGAGTCTTTCCAGCACCAGGAACCCCTGTAATAAAACAAATTGATTTACGATTGTTTAACTTGGAACTATCAATTATCTCTGAAATTGCTTTAGAAGTGAGACTAAGATTAATTGCACCAGAATCTGAACGGGAAATTTCTGTAACACTATGCCCTTTATAGAGTGCTTGTGCAGCTTCAATAATTGTTGGTGTTGGTTTATATATTGAGTCCATCCATGTTTCTGAAACGAGATTAGCAACTGATATCGACCTCGTAATTTCATTTATGATTGCAAGAAGATTTTCCTTATTTGCCCTAAGCGGTGAATATACTTTGTCATTATATCTATCTATATTGTTATAGAAATTCGGTGCATCAGTAGCTACTAAAATTGGCACTATATAACGAGAATGGCTTTGTTCGTGAAAATTTTTCAAATCTAAAGCGTAATCTAGCGCCTGGGTTAAGGCGCTATTTGTGTATTGTTTATCCCCTACTTTAAACTCTAAAACAAAGATGATTCCTTTGTGAAGAAGGATAACATCCACTCTTTTCCCCATTCTTGGAATAGAGAATTCAAATGCAATATAGGAACTCGCTAAGGCTGATCCAATGGTTTTACAGATCTCGATCTGTTTTAGCCAAGCGTTGCGCTGTAACTCATCAAGAGAAAAGGAATGGAAGGTAGATAACTCGCCAAGAATGTAACTTGGGGAGTCTTTGATAAATTGTTCGATGTCAGAAGCATAGTAAGCACGAGACATTGTATTAAGTTTGCTATCCCAATTATTGTTGTTTAAAGGTCTATCACTTAGGAATTATAGGTCATTTAACTATCAATATTTAATGATGAGTTATTTTGATTTAATAATTTCTAAAAAACAAAAGTACACCTAGCAGAATTTTTGATTTTTAAAGGATTTAACTAAGAAGATGCAACTTACTGATTTTAAAAGGCAATTTATGGTCGGGACGGAAGGATTTGAACCTTCGACCACTAGCACCCCATGCTAGTACGCTACCAGGCTGCGCTACGCCCCGATTTGGAATGTGCATGATAGCTGGTCTTGATGTAAATGACAATAGCATTTTTTTGTAACCGGCAATTCTGCGGTTTTCTTCAATCTTGCAGTAAGGGTTCCGGGTTAAAGCGCTTTCGCAAACCCTCAGATGCCATGGATGGCATCTGGGAGCGTCAGGATGACTTTATGCGTGTTTGTGAAAGCGCTTTAACCCGGAACCCTTACCCGCACTGCACTACAAACGACAGACGTTATCCAAACGCATTGATCCCGGTAATATGCCGTCCCAAAACCAACGTATGCACGTTATCCGTACCTTCATAAGTAAATACCGACTCCAGGTTTAACATATGGCGAATCACATGATACTCCAGGCTGATGCCATTGCCGCCCAGCAGATTACGGCAATCGCGCGCTATCTTTATGGCTTCGCGGCAGGCGTTTCCTTTTGCAAGGGAAATCATGACAGGTGTCTCACGGCCGGCATCTTTTAAACGGCCTATTTGCAGATTCATACACTGTGCTTTAATAATTTCAGTGTACATATTAGCCAAGTCTCTCTGAATTAATTGGAATGATGCCAAAGGCTTGTCAAATTGTTTACGATCCAGCAGGTAATCGCGAGTGATGTCAAAGCAGGCCATCGCGGCACCAATAGCGCCCCAGGCAATGCCATAGCGTGCCTGACTCAAACAGCTCAGCGCCGAGCCTAAACCTTTGGTTTCGGGCAGCAGGTTTGCATCGGGTACAAAAACATCTTCAAACACCAACTCGCCGGTAATTGAAGCGCGTAATGACATTTTTAATTCGATTTCATTACGGTGAAAACCGCTAAACTCTTTTTCAACGATAAAACCGCGGATGCCTTCATCGGTTTTGGCCCATACAATGGCGATATCTGCGATCGGCGCATTGGTAATCCACATTTTAGCGCCATTTAATTTCCAGCCGCCAGCAACTTTTTTCGCCGTAGTGCGCATGCTGGCCGGATCTGAGCCTGAATCAGGTTCAGTCAAGCCGAAGCAGCCGATAATTTCACCGGCTGCCATCGCGGGCAAGAAGCGCATACGTTGCTCTTCATTGCCGAAACGGAAGATTGGGTACATACATAACGAGCTTTGTACTGATACAAAACTGCGCAGACCACTATCGCCGCGCTCAAGCTCCTGACATACAAGACCATAAGCAACATAAGAGGCTTCGGCGCCGCCATATTGCGCCGGTAATGTTAAGCCCAGCAGGCCCAGATCAGCCGATTTTTTAATCAATTGCTTCGGGAATTCCGCATGTTCAAATGATTCGGCCATTAACGGTATGACATCATTGCTGACAAAACGCGCGACACTGTCGCGAATCATGCGCTCATCATCGTGTAATTGTTCATCAAGAAACAGCAAATCGTCCACGATCCTTCTCCCTTTGTTCAGAATGTAATGCCAAAACAGCATCAATAATTGTTTCACGGCTTGGCAACAGATATTGCCAGGCTGTGCCTAGTGGAATAAAACAGTCTTCGCCAGTCAGGCGCTTGACTCGTAACGCAGGCGGGGCCTGCTCAACCAGTAACGTAATCAGTCCTTCGCTGATTGAAGCGCTGCGGCGTCCTTCATCGACAATCAATACCCGTTTTGCCTTGGCAATTTCTTTTAAAATAGCCTCAGCGGGTAAAGGATTTAACCAGCGTATATCAATGATTTTAACCGAAATACCATGCTGTTCAGCCAATATTTTTTCAGCCTGGCGCGAGAGGTAATAGCCATTACCGTAAGTCAAAATAACCGTATCGCTATCCTCACCATACACTCCTAACTCATTCTGGGCAATCACCTGATCTGGGGCAGGGTAGTCAAAAAGCCATTGATTATCGCCTGCCTCATGTAAATCTTTGGTCATATATAAAGCAATAGGCTCGAGGAAAACGACAACCCGGCCTTCTTCATGCGCCAGCCGCAAACAGGTTCTCAGCATCTTGGCCGCGTCCGGCCCGCTGGAAGGGCAGGCGACAATGACGCCAGGCAAATCGCGTAATACCGCAATTGAATTATCATTATGAAAATGACCGCCAAAGCCTTTCTGATAAGCCAATGAAGCAATCCGAATTACCATCGGATTCTGGTATTGGCCATTAGAAAAAAACGACAATGTCGCGGCTTCACCCCGTAACTGATCTTCAGCATTATGCAAATAGGCCAGGAACTGAATCTCGGGTACAGGAATAAATCCATTATGCGCAAGGCCAATAGCGGTACCTAAAATAGTCGTTTCATCCAGAATGGTGTCGAATACCCGCCGTTGACTGAATTTACTTTGCAAATCGGCTGTAACTCGATAAACGCCGCCTTTCTTGCCGACATCTTCTCCAAAAATCAGCATATTGGGGTACTGCAGCATTAAATCGGTGAGAGCAAAGTTAATTTGCTGACACAGATTACGTTTCAGGGAAAGCTGGCTATAAGTACTGCCCCAGATTTTTTGCCGATATTTTTCATCAATCACTGGGTTAACCGGTTTGTTCCGGGTTTGGGGAATAATAGAGGACATTACTTCCTGAGCGCTGCCCATTCGCGGCAAACGAATGGCTTCAACCGCTTTGGCTTCAATCAGGGCGCGGTTATTAAGGTATAAATCAGCAATGGCATCAGTCGTCAACCAGCCGGCTTCTGCGATAATCCTTGCCGTATGAAGCAAAGGATCTTCACCCTCAATCCGTTCAATTTCCGCTTGAATCCTGTATTGCGACTCAATATCAGAACCGGCATGCCCAAGCAGGCGCACACATTTCATATGCAGAAAGACCGGTTGTTTTTTTGTCCGGGCAATGTATTCGGCTTGTTGAGCGGCCGCGAAAATATCGCTGATATTTAAACCGTCACAGGATAAATAATGAATGCCGGGGCGGTTTTTTATCGAATATTCAATCCAGTTGCCAGGCGTAGGTACTGAAATGCCAATCCCGTTATCCTCACAGATAAATACCAATGGCAGAGGATAATTCTGGCTCGCCAGCCATGAACACGCATTCAAGGTTGCCTGAGTTGAGGCATGATTGGTTGATGCATCGCCAAAAGAGCATAAAATGACCGAATCTGACGCCAACTTGCTGGGAATTGCCAGTTCTTTAGCGCGGGTAATCGACAATGCCGTGCCTAATGCTTTTGGTAAGTGCGAGGCAATTGTTGAAGTCTGTGGCGGAATATTAAGCGGAACGCTGCCAAAAACCTTATGTCGCCCGCCGGCAATGGGATCAGCGGCTGCTGCTACCAGTGATAATAAAACATCGCGTACGCCATCGCAGCTGGCCAGTTGTTTTGAGCGTTGGATGAAAAAAGCCCCGCTGCGGTAGTGTAAAAAAGCCATGTCCGTGTGACGGAATACCTGCCCAAAAACCGCGTTGCCTTCATGTCCGCTGCTGCCTATGGTATAAAAGGATAATCCTTTCTCTTTTAATTCTCTGGCTACAATATCCAGCAGACGCGATTTGATTTGAGAATCAAACAGTTCAATGGCAATTTTTTTATCAATAGCGATTAAAGGACTGCGGGCGGGCGGGAAATTGGCTGCTTTGACCCGTTGTATGAACTGCTCATCAACTATACTGGCTCTATCTAACATAATAACACCCTGTAATAATAAAATAGCTCCCTTTGAGAGCATAAAATCCTTTTTTACAGCCAGGCCAGAAAATTTAGTCAAGCATTTCATTTTATGGCCGATAATAAGGACATCAGTATAGTGAAATGCATTTGGAGATGACAAGTAAGAAATGACAATTTTCCAATAATGACCAATACATTCAGGTATGCCTTTACATACCTGAATTAATCCTTCAAGGAATTTGAGCATGGTAATTGATATTTCAGGCCTTCAGGGAATAAGCCGCATCAATCCTCGTGAAGAGATATTGCTCACCAAAGTCTCGACGGAGCTGACTCTCGGGCAAGAACTAAGGGCGGTTGTAGTAAAATCTATGCCCAATAATGAAGTATTGCTTAATATTGCCGGTAGAAATCTGGCAGCTAAAACCAATTACGATTTTCCCGCTGGCCAGGTACTGAATGTTAAAGTCATGCAAGGTGAGAATGAGCTGATATTAAAAGTCATGCCAGAGCCTGCAAGGCCTAATGAAAATCCTATTCAGGCCGCGCTTATGCAATCCTTGCCCAAACAGGCGCCGGCAACGAATCTGTTAGCTACCTTAAGTAACCCTGAAAATATTGCGAAATTGCCTGAGCCAGTCAGGCAGCAGGTTCAACAATTGTTGTCAACCTTGACCCCGTTATCGCAGTTGCCACAGCAAATTATAAAAACTGTGCAGCAAAGTGGTTATTTCCTTGAATCGAACTTGTTTAATCTGGCTGTCAATGGCAATCAACCGGCTCCGGTACAACCCTTGCCAACGCCAGTACCGACAGTGCCATTGCCGCCTCTGCCTGATGCTGCCGCCCCTCCATTGCCGCAACAGCAGACTCTTACCAGCCAGAGTCTGATACAAAATGATTTTAAAGCCATGAGTCTGCGCCTGTTGGCGATGATCGATGCGGAGGGGACGGTAAACAAGCATAGCCTGCCGACAAATGAGGCGCCTGTTTCCATGCGCCATGAATCAATCCAGTTGCCAGGCGCCGTTCCTCAACCCCTGCACAAGATCAATATCCCGGTCTTGAAGGATTTGCCAATAGCGGATGTGCTTGGCGTGTTGCATGAGCAAACCGAACAGGCATTGGCACGGATTAATTCAGGCCAGATTAATTATATGAAGGGTAATGATCAGATGCCGTTTACTTTGATGCTGGATGTACCAGTCCGCACTGAAAACGGGCCTGAAGTCATTCCAATGAAAATCGAGGAAAACCGTCCTACTCAGGAGGGCGGCCAGTCAAGTTGGTCGCTTTCCTTCGCCGCCAGTTTAAACGAACTTGGCGATATCCAGGGCAAAGTAACTTTGCACGATAACATCATTGATGTTCAGGTGAATGTCGAAAAGAGCTCAACAATTGATTTACTTTATGCCAATCAACAGGCCTTTGCCGATTTGATCGCCGACACAGGCTTGACCCTGGAAAGTTGGGCGATAAGGCAAGGGCTTGAAGAAAATCATATTGATGCCAGTCAAATGCAATTATTGGATATAAAAATATGACAGATGAAAGCAAACCGGAAATGAAACAGGCGGTAGCGCTCCACTATGATGGTAAGTCAGCGCCGCGTGTGACTGCGAAAGGAAGCGGGCTTGTTGCTGAGCGGATTATTGATATTGCAAATCAAAATGGTATTCCGCTACAGCAAGATCCCGAACTGACCGGCTTATTGTCAAAGGTTAAACTTAACCATGAAATCCCGCCCAAATTATATGTCGCAGTCGCTCAGTTATTAACGTTCATTTATTACCTCAATGGTAAAAAATCTGATGATTATCATAAACCCGACGAGCAAAAATAGTTAGTCAGGCTGATCTTTGTCCGGTATAAATCAGAGCAATGGCGAAATTTGTTTATTTAATCTACACTTATAATGACAGCCTTGATGGAGCTAATTATGACCAAATGGATTATTTTACTACCCGCTATTGTTCTTTTAACTGCTTGCGGTTGCTGCGTTAATAAAAAAGCAATTGGCTATCGTGAAGTAGTTGTTACCCAGCCTTATCAAGCCGTTACCGTAGTCAATACAGTGCCAGTCGATGTAGTCAACTGTAACACCTGCGTTGCCAGTGATTATTACTATTAGGCCTGACCATATCAGCTACATTTGTGATGTTAAATGGTTAGTTGCGTTGTTCGTTGTATTGTTATTCTGGATTGGGGTGAAAAATCGCGGGCAATGGGGCAGGTCAATGCGTTGAATCTGTGCGCCGAGCGCTGTTAATTTACGGATTAAATCCTCGTAGCCCCGTTCTATCAAATGAATGCCGCTGATTTGGGTGGTTCCCTGGGCTGCCAATCCTGCACACACCAAGGCTGCGCCTGAGCGTAAATCCGTTGCTTTGACCCTAGCTGCTTTTAATTGTTGAACTCCCGTAATGCGCGCGGTATTTTCCTCTATCGTAATTTTTGCTCCCATTTTCAGTAATTCCTCAACGATTTGGAATCTGCTCTCAAACAGCGTTTCACATAAGACGGATTGCCCATCGGCAATAGTAGCCAAACTTAGGCATAGTGATTGCAAGTCGGTAGGGAAGCCCGGGAAGGGTTGGGTAACAATATTGAATGCTGCACTTTTTACATGTTGCATGTTTATCTTAATGGAATCAGTACCACATTGGATCTCGGCGCCTGCTTCCAGCAGCAGCTTAAGTATGGTTGTCAGATGTTGGGGATTTACATCTTTGATAGTGATGCATCCCTGAGTTATGGCAGCAGCGATTAAAAAAGTGCCTGCTTCAATCCGATCCGGGATAATCGGGTATTGGCTGCAACCATTTAGTTTTTCTACCCCAATGATTGTAATCGCATCGGTTCCTGCTCCCTTAATATTGGCGCCGAGTTGGTTTAAAAAATCAGCTAAGGCAACAACTTCTGGTTCTCGGGCAGCATTTTGAATACAAGTTTCCCCATCAGCCAGGGATGCGGCCATGATTGCATTTTCAGTGCCTGTTACGGTTTTTTCTTTAAAGTGGATGGTATTTCCCTTCAGCCTGCCAGTCTGGCGTGTACATATTAAATAATTGCCTTCTTCAATAATGTCTGCTCCCAATGCCTTTAAGGCCATAATATGGAGATCAACAGGCCGTTTGCCAATGGCGCAACCTCCAGGTAAAGGTAAAATCACTTTGGGACAGCGTGCCAAGAGAGGCCCTAACAAAACAATGGAGCCACGGATTTTGGAAGCGAACTCAGCTGGGATGTGTGGTTCAAGAAGCGGTTTATGCGTTATCTGAACTGAATTATCTCCGATATAAACCCATTGCTTACCAATTGCTTTAAGACAATTTAACAGAAGGCTAATATCAGTAATTGCAGGCAGATTATCCAACTGTATTGGCTGATCAGCTAGTAATGTTGCCGCTAATAGAGGCAAGGCTGCATTTTTTGAACCGCTAATTCGAACTTCGCCATGCAAGGCAATGCCACCGGTTATCTCATATACCGAGTCAGTTTCTGTTATGCTCAGCCTGGTATCATCTGTTTTCCAGTTGGTATTGGTTGAATGGCGGGTTTTTTGCATTTTAAACTTGTTTTATTAAATTCATAATGGCTTAATAATTTTCATATTGTACTATATTTGTAGTATCAGATCAATTAACTTCTTGCACAGAGCCATTTTTGTGGATACACATTCTTAATGTTTTCTTAAGAAATACACTATATTATATTGAGCCTCCAATGGTTAATAAATGATGATTTTGTAAATGCCTAACACATTACATACTGACCGTACCTCAGTGCCAGTACTTGCTGCAACTCCAGGCGATTTAACCAACGAAACTGAGGTAGAAGTTAAAAGCGGCTTATTTGTATCAGCTACTCCTCCGCCAGTAGAACCGTTGCTTAGCCCAAATCGAATAGATGTTGGGGGCAATAATCCTATGGAATTAAGCGATGCTCCAAAGCAAGAAATCAGTGAAATGTCGCCAGCACTTGAATCCATGCCGATTGAGGGGCTAACAAACTCAGCTGAAAATAATAACGTACAAGAAAAATATGCTCTTTTAATGAGTGGATTAGCCAATATGACGGCTAATTTAAACCTCGGAAAACTTAATCCTGTTAAGCGAACATTAGCTGAGAAATTGCCAGAGCCTAAACCTGTGCGTAGTAGATCAGATTTTGCTCGTGCACAAACAGGATATACTAAAGAGCAAAAAAAAGCGCATAGAAAACAACAAGCAGAAGCACTGAAAAAGACAAAACTTCAAGAAAAAGAAAAAAAATTGTTAGACACACTATTAATGAAGGTAAGAGTAGATCCTGATACAAGTTTACAATACCAGAATTTTATTAATAAATTAGATGAAGCGCTTAATCAATTAGAGTCAAAATCTTATAACGTACTCGGTGCCTTTTCATCTTCTGCCGAATATTATTTTGATTCTAGTAAGGAAAGCGATCAAAACTGTTTCGAGTTTATGCAAACGCTATTAAGTTATCCTGGATCTGATGAAATTATTAAGAATTCGCTCATAAAAAAATACCTGGAGACTGGTAAAACGGCTGAACCAATTAGTCCAAATAATATTTCTTTCGTGAATATAACAATAGGAAAAGCAGAAGATAAATATTGCTTAGTGGCTATTTCCAGTTATGAAAAATGTACTGAAGAATTTAAGTATTTAATAGAACAAACTCTTCTGCGGTTGAGTATATCAAGCTCAGGTCATACGTTTATTATGTTAGAGGGGGATCCTGACCGCATTAGTCTGATTATTGAACGAAGTCGGCAGCAAATACCCGGAGCTAAGTCTGTAAGACACACGATGAGGCCATGCTCAGAAAAATTCTTTGTTCACTTTCTTGTAAAATTATTTGGACTTGTAAGTCAGGAATTGAAAGTGGAGGGTATTACAAACTCTTTATTCTACGGTTATAGCGATGAAATAGACTATGGGGTTAAGAAAGCGCCATTTCCTGATGAAGCGCAAAGTAAGATTACCATTCAAAATATAGAAGAATATATGTCAAAACCCTTTAGTAAAGGTAATCGAAGAGAAAGACTATTAATTGGAAATAGACAAGTTTCACTAGAGTTGATACCTTGTTGTGTGAATTGTCAGGCTAATAAGCCATCCGTTGCCAATATTTTGATGACGGCGTATGGTTTTAACCGTTTTGAAAACAATCCTTATCGCGATCAACCTACTTCACCACTTGCTAATAGCATAGCTCAATTTTCACGGCCGCAATTTAGTAAGTATCTGTCCTTAGAGGCAGAAGACGTACCACTTCTGGTTGCTGTTAGTGCAATGGAAGCGGTTGATAACCTGCAACCGTCTTATTCTCCAGCGTTCTATCCAAAGAGTTTAGCAACTACAACAACCACTTCTCATAAGCGGCAAAAACCTGAAGATGATAGTGGTCAAAAAATGACTGAATCAGATGAAAAAAGAGCAAAAATATAGTATTATTTTTATGAAAGTTTTTTTAGGAAAAAAACCGTATGCCGTTAAATGACGAAGATTTTGATATAAAACTCTACCTGGAAAAAATGGCTGGTAATGGTGTAATTCACGATTACATATTACAACAGAACGTTTTATCTCCTGAGGACATGCTGTATTTTATTAATCTATTGGCAGAGAATAACGAGAGCGCCATTCCTAAACCTTCTGTCTGGGCAAAAAAGTACAATACCTATCCAGAAGTGTTATTTAGTACAGGAAAGATTGCAGTTCCCAATACCCACACAGAAGGCTATGATAAAATAACGGAAGCGTTATCTACCTATAAAAAATCTTTTAAAAAAGAAAAAGATAATTTTCAGAAATTCATGATTTATGAAGCGGGGGGGCATTTAGAGGGTTTTTACGATAATTTTGATGAAAGTAAACCTGGAGTTGTTTATTCGTTTGAAGATGATGAATTCATCGACTTTATCTTTTTAAAACTGACTACAGATTTTACTCAAATTTCTGTAAAAACAGATAATTCTAAATTATTAGACTATAGTACGGCCTTTAAAAAAGGTGATAAACAATATTCATATTCAGTAACTAAAAATAATGAGGGTGAAAGTCATCCACAATTAGAGTTTATATTTTCTTGTGAAGATGCGAAAGTTTATAATATAGAACTCGTTGTTACAAAAAAATTGCTAGTTACACGTGATGGTAAAGAATATTATCAATTTAATTTAAGTTTTAATTCTTACAGTGAAAACTCTAAAAACTCAAGTGGTTTACTGCTTGGGGATTTCCATAGATTTTTAAGAAAAATCCCATTAATAATGGGTTTTTTTGCCAGAAATAACATCTTTGCTCCTTTTCCCGGTATGCACTTGAGTTATTTTTTGGTCAACAAACAATTTGATGCTGCAGTTAAATATTGGGCTCTCCTGCTTTCACTAGATGCCGCGAATGATACATGCCTGCTTGATGAAGAAAGTATATTTGATATTAGCAGACAATTATTTTATTTTAAAGAAAGAAATATACAAAAAAAAGACAATACAGCCGCTATTGATTACTGGATAAAATTACTTGACATTCAGAATTTCAAACCCCCTTTTTACGCTCACAATATTACCTATACCCACTTTAAAGTACTTAATCTGTTACTCACTGCTCATATTGAAGCTCTAAGTGCCGGGACATATGACGGGGAGCTTGAGCTTATAAAAAATTTAATTTCTTCAGGAGCTATGTTATTTGAGAATAATCATAGCATTTCGGCGCCTTTTGTTCAGTTTAATCGTATAAAAAAAGAGGATTTCAAAGAGCTTGTTGCCCAACAACTGGAACTTTATAAAAATACTTTTGCAAGTTTATATAAAGAAGTTTTACCAGCGGATGAATTTGAAAGTCTTGAGAATAATTGCGAGCTAATGCTTAAACAAAAAGAGAGCCTGTTTGAGCTAACAGCTCCGGATGACACGGTTACTAGCGATAGTGAATCTGAGTCCAATAATTATGAGAATTCTGATGACATTAGTTCTTATTCTGAAGATAAGGAAGATACAGATGATGTGGTGATGGAAGACCTATCAGAAAAGACATTGGAAGACTTCAACCAGCTATTAGAAAATGAGCAAGAAGGAACAATTGAATATTATCAGCGCAAATACGAACGGGCAGTTTACTACAGTAAAGCAGAGTCTTTTAAAGAAGCTCGCCAGGATCTGCTTGAAAATATCAATGGCTTAAGGCAATTACTTAATGATCCGGAATTTGTTGCTCTGCATGGCAATATCTATAGCGATATGGTTATTAATCTTCACTTACTGGGTCAAAATTATTTTGAACATGATGCTTTAGCAAAACTGGATATTGATGAAGAGCATGAGGTTGAGTTAGCGCAAAAAATCATAAGAACGATGCTGGTTACTGGGGTAGCTAATCAAGATAACCAGGATTTGCACGATCTTGGTATAAATAATGAGGTGAGTAATTTATTGGTTATGGCTTGCCAGGATGACGCGTTTTTTACACCTGCAGAATCTATAGCTTATTTGAAAAAAGCTCAAGCGCTACAAAATAATATGGAAGTCATTTTGACGTTAGCTAACGCATATTTAGCTGATGGAAATCCTCAAGAAGCAATCGTTGAAATAAATGAGGGCTTAAAACTATTTAAATCAGATGATTCAACCTTGGCTGAAGTTTATTATGTATTAGGAAAGTGTAATTATTTAATAAAAAATTACTCTGCAGCTCATCATAATTTTTTAACTGCTCAAGACTATTATGGGCAGAACATTAGTGAAAAAAGTTTAACTAATTTAATTTACTTATATGCATTAACAAAAAATAATCCTATGCAGGGAAGAAGCAGGGAATATTCTCGTAAGATCAGGCTGACATTTAATTCTTTATACCAGCAATATGGGGCTGAACAATCCGGGCAGTTCCTCCGTATTCTTTTTACCACCGCTTTTCCAGCTGAAAAGGTATTTGAAAACCTCCATGAAAAAATTGTTAAGCATTTAAATGTCTTAAATACTACATTGATTGATTTTACAGCTGAAAGTAATGATGAAGAAGCATTTGAAATCAACTCGGAAAATGCTTTGGAGGATCTCAATAAGCGATTAGAAAATGCAGGAAAAGGAACCATTGGCTATTGTCAGCTTAAATATCAGCGGGCGTCTTACTACAGTAAGTTAAGGTCTTTTAAAGAAGCTCGGCAAGATCTGCTTGAAAATATCAATGACTTGACGCAATTAGTTAATAATCCAGACTGCGCTCATTGGCACAGCAATATTTATGTCGATTTAATCATTAACCTTCATCTTCTGGTGCAAAATTATTTTGAGCATGACCTTTTAGCCTTATGTGAGGTTGAAGAGGCAGACGAAATAGAAGCGGTTGGCAACGTCATTAAATTTATGTTAGTTAATTTGGTGATTCCACAAGACAATAACCGATTGCAAAACTTAGGTTTAGCCCGATATGTAAATAACTTATTGATTATGGCTTGTAAAGATGGAGAATTTTTTACCCCGGACGAAACAATTACTTATTTGCAAAAAGCTCAAAATCTAGAAGATAGCATTGAAATTACATTGGCTTTGGCTAACGCGTATTTAGCTGTTAATAACCCCCAAAAAGCAATGGCTGAAATAAAGGAGGGTTTAAAATTATTTAAACCGGATAATCCAATCTTGGCTGAAGTTTATTATGTGTTAGGGAAATGTAATTTTTTAACACAAAAATACCGTGTAGCTTATCGAAATTTCTTAACTGCCCAAGCCCATTATGAGAAAGAGCCGAGTGAAGATAACTTACCAAATTTAATCTATTTATATGCGTTAACTTTAATTTCTGATAATAAAATCCAATTAGATAGCAGTCTTCGTAAACAAATGGTTTTAACCTTGGAGACAGTTTATGAGAAAAATAGTTTTGAACGCACTATTTCATTGATTAATACATTATTTGAAAAATACCTCCCTAACCATACAGTATTTGCTGAGATACATACTAGAATAAAGAATACAATAACTAAGCTTAAACAGCAGAGTGACAGTAATTTTACTTTTAAAAATAGGGGTATACCTCATCCTGTATTTGTTATGCCTGAAAGCAAGACAGCTTCATTGCCTGATAGTCATGAGGATCAAAAGCACACTTTAGAATGATGGGGTCTAATTGATTTGTACACTCCATAGGACCGTAATCCGGGTTTCATTTTGTTGCACTACTCTCAAAAGTAAAAGCAAACAAACGGATCCCCGGTGATTGAGCCTTGATAGTGACATCAGCATCAACCATGTTTGAATTACTGACAATTTCATACAACCTGTTTTCAGTTATGGTTAATTCCTTTTCTTTACCACTAACCAACACCGTTATTTTCCCGGGCGTCGGCTTTCCGTTGGCAATGACCAGAAAGACCTTTTGAGCCTGATAATGCAAAGTGATCGCAGCGCCGGCAGACTTTGCTTCAATATATTGTGGTTTTGCCAGCCATGAGCCTTGTAAAGCCCAATGGTGTAAAGGAGGCAGTAACGCGGACGATTGATTTTGCGCCCGCGCTGTACCCAGATAGGTTTCAGGTGTTTGTTCACGCGAAATAGGCGGTTCGGCTGCGTTAAGATTGTTTTGTGGGCTGAGGTTTAATAAATAACGGATATTATTTTCAGTAATATCGTACTCGCCTTCCCCAAAATGGATATAAACAACCTGACCATTACGGTCTATCAGATAATGAGCCGGCCAGTAGTGATTGGTATAATTGCGCCAGGTGGCAAACTGATTATCCAGCGCTACAGGATAAGTGATGCCAAATTTTTTTACTGCCTGCTTTACATTATCCAGATCTTGTTCAAACACAAATTCAGGTGAATGTACCCCAATTACAACCAGGCCATTGTCCTTATATTTCTGATACCAGGATTTGATATAGGGCAAGGTGCGGATGCAATTGATACAAGAATAAGTCCAGAAATCAACCAGCACAACCTTTCCTTTCAGCTTCTCAATAGTAAGCGGCGGCGAATTAATCCAGTTGCTAATTCCGCTGATCTCGGGCGCGGGGTAAGAAAGGGTTAAACCATTAAGTAATTTATCCTGACTTACAATTTGTTCAGTAGCCTGATTTCGAGTTGCTACCCATTCGCCGACATTAAAACCCGAAAGGCCAAACAATGCGAAAATAATGATTAAGACCCCCATGCTGCGCCGAATGGCGGTGGTGTGCCTGGTCAGTTTTGTCAATTGCTGACTGAATATTCGACCAAAATAACCGGCGGTCAGCATCGGAATGCCTGCGCCAATACCAAATGCCAAGATAATACCGATCGCCTGCCAGTTCGTTTGAGCCTGAATGACCTGTAACAGGGCTATGGCGAGAATAGGACCGGAGCAGGGCGTCCAGACTATCCCAATTAATGCACCCACTAACAGCGCGCCTCCGGTCTGCTCGGAAAAGCGATTTTTACTCGCCTGTTGCGCTTTATTAGCAATAGAGTTGGTCATTGCGGCAAATTTTGCTTCAAGAAGCGGGATTATCATTACCAGGCCGAATACCAGCAGAAAAAAATAGGCCGCAGACTGAATCTGATCAAGCCGCAAACCAGTGGCTATCAGCAATTGCCGTGAAATCAGGGAAAAGAATGTAAAACTTAAGATAAAGCCAATAATAATCTGTAACGGCCGCCATCGTCCGCCAACCGCTGATGCTGCGAAAATCAATGGCAGCACTGGCAAGATACACGGCGAGAAGGCAAGACCTAACCCCTCGCCAAAGGCGAGTAGGGTTTGGGTAAGATTAATCATAATCAATCCCGTTTTAGTTAAGATAACAGTATAGGTCGATAAACCTTAAAACGAAATGCAACTCACCACCCTTTTATAGTGTATACTTTGCAATTTTACACGAGAGTCCATTATGTCTTCTTTACCCCGATGCCCCCAATGTAACTCATCATATACCTACGAAGATAACGCCATGTTGGTTTGTCCTGAATGCGGCCATGAATGGTCAATGACCGATATTGCAAATGATTCTGACGACAGCATAGTTACTGATGCGCACGGTAATGTATTGAACGATGGCGACAGTGTGACTGTAATCAAGGATCTGAAAGTTAAAGGCTCTTCATTGGTGGTTAAAGTCGGTACTAAAGTAAAAAATATTCGACTGGTCACCGGTGATCATAATATCGATTGTAAAATAGAGGGTATCGGGCCAATGAAATTAAAATCAGAGTTTGTGAAGAAAGTGTAACAATTGTTCCTATCCAAAAACTGAAACCAGGGTTCCGGTCCTGCGGATCTGCCTTTTGTGCCGGACAATTTTTGTAGGATGGGTTGTTTTGACCCAACAAATTTTATTATAAAGCACTCCAGATATGAAAAGTGATTGAAGATTGGTAATGTTGGGTCGGAACGACCCAACCTACACGTAATACAAAAAATTGTCCGGCACAAAGCGGCTGCACCCAGAGTAGATTTGATCATAAACCTTCAGGCAGTTTCTGCCGGCAAAACCAGACTTGAGACCCCTATCGTTGCTCTTTGCATGATTAACCCGTGTTAGCCCAATAACAATAACCATTAATTAACAATCAGTTAACTTTTATTTTGATTGTATAAAGATCAATATGCTCCTTTATGGCATGTCATTTGCTAATAAAAATCAGTATTTCCAAAATTAAATCAATGTATTAAGAGTAACACTATATGGGGGAACACTTAACCACTATTAACTAAAATCGCTTCTACTTAACGCATGTTTGTGATGGACAGGGAATAACTCACAAGGAGAATTAAGTGAAACCTCAGATCTCGCGCTTTATATTTATGGGCGATAGTTTAAGTGATCGCGGAACATTGGCTAAACGTTATATCCTCGGCTGTATTCCGATGGATAAACTAGCGGGATTAAGAGGATATTCGCCTCTTGGACGGTTCACAAATGGACTTGCCTGGAGTGATCATATAGCCGCAACGATTATTAATAAATTTATCATTGAAGACGCCCATGCCCGTGGCTTAACAGATTGTTGCGATATTGCCGATGCCGTCATTAATGATGATCAGAGAATAAGAAAATTACGGAAATTCAGTTATTCACTGGATGATAACCTCTATGTAAAATACAAAGATCGCGATTTTGTCAGAAACTATAACCAGGGTGGTTTAACCGCGCATGATTATAGCTGGCTTCCCAGCACGAGCGTTACCCGTTTTTTTACCCGATTAATTGTTGCGACTCTTGAAGAAATGCGGCAACAACTTTTCGCTTATGATCGTGCCCAGAAGATTTCTAAAGAATATAAAGCGGAAACGCTGGTTATCGAATGGTCAGGGGCGAATGACCTGATCACAGTCAATGATCATCCGTCAAAAAGAGTAGTCGATAAGGCCATTGCTGCCAGGCGAGAAAACATGGAGCAATTGGTCAAGCATGATTACCGTCATTTTGTGCTGTTTAACCTGCCTGATTTATCCTTGGCGCCGCGCTACCAGGCGCTTAGTGAAACAGAAAGGGCGAATGCTCATCGCTGGTCAATGTATTTTAATCAACAACTTCAAGCTCTGCTTGAAGATTTAACGATTATGTACCCACACTGCTCATTCCATTTATTTGATGTCTGTACTTTATTTACTGAAATCTATAATAATCCGGAGCGTTATGGATTTGAGCGGGCGAAGCTTACTGTACCCTATAAAGGTTCGGCTGATTTTCATATTAATCCAGATTCAACTTCAGCTGCTAGCGGATATATGTTTTGGGATGATGTCCATCCGGCCGCCGATGGTCATTCACTTCTGGCCGCAGGCTTTTATGATTTGTTGGAGCTTCTTTATAATTTTTCAACACCTGCGCCACAACCAGCGCCATTATTACCGTTGGTAATCAGTGAAGACAAGCTGAATAATGCTTATGTTCGGCGGTATCAGGACAAGGTTGGGCAGTCGCCGCATGGTTTTTTCAGCAAAACGCGGGCAAGGACGCCAAGAAGAACCCCGCAGGATGAGCCGCTCATGGTGATGCATAACATACTGACAGAGTCTGATAGCAGAGAGCAGAGTGAAACGGATTTACAGTTGCTCGATGACTGCCTGGTGAAAGCCAGGCAAGGCCGGGCGCCTAATATGGCATAGTGAGCAGAGGCCTGCAATCGGTGCAGGCCTCTGAATATACGGAGAGCAGGCTGGCTGGCGAGTTATTTTTTTAATTTATAGGTCGGGTATTCCGGCACCCAGATGTGCTCTTTAAGACATTGCTCAATTTGCTCATCGCTACGGAAATCGGCCAGACCAGATTTCACGGCCTCTTTAGCTACGGCAAGCGCCACCTGGTAAGAGACTTCGCGCACGTCTGTCAGCGGCGGTAACAAATTGGCTTTCGGATCGTGACGGGCAGGAGAGCAGCTGGCGAGCGCTTTTGCTGCAACCATAAACATTTTATCGGTGACGCGTCGGGCCTGAATTGCAATTAAACCAAGGCCCATACCGGGGAAAATATAGACATTATTGGTTTGATCGACTCTGAATGGCTGGCCATTTTTAGTGATATTGCCAAATGGACTTCCGGTACCGATAACTGCGCGATTATCTGTCCAGGCCATTAAATCATCTGGTATGGCTTCACTGTGGGTAATGGGGTTTGATAACGGCATAATAATAGGTTGCTTAACATGGGATGCCATTTCCCGAATCAAGTGCTCGTTAAATAATCCGGCTTGTCCTGAAACACCGAGCAAGGCATTAGGATGAAGGTTTTTAATCACTTCGGCAAGGCTGATATTGCTTTTATCTGCGCATTCCCAATGAGCAAGGCTTTGTTGTGATTTTAATAGTTTTTGCTGAAACGGCAATAAACCGGTCATGCCTTCCTGCAGCAGGCCATACCGATCAACCATGTAAATCTGGTCACGCGCTTTTTGTTCGCTGATGCCGTCTTCCATCATGGCATGGACTATGAGATCGGCAATTCCGCAGCCAGCAGTTCCCGCTCCAACAATAACAATTTTCTGTTCATGTAAAGGGATGCCGGTAACCTGAACGGCTGAAAGCAGCGTGCCAGTGGCAATGGCTGCGGTTCCCTGAACGTCATCATTAAACGTACATAATTGGTCACGGTATTTATCCAATAACCGGGTTGCATTTTGCAGAGCAAAATCTTCCCATTGCAGTAATATATTGGGGAAACGTTTTTTTACCGCCGTAATAAAGGCTTCGATAAAATCATCATAATCCTGGCCGCGGACGCGTTCATGACGCCAGCCGATATATAACGGATCGTTAATTAAATTGGTATTATTGGTTCCTGTATCAAGCAGTATGGGCAGAGTTTGAGACGGATGTATGCCAGAGCAGGCGCAATATAAAGCCAGTTTTCCGATGGGAATGCCCATCCCGCCCGCGCCTTGGTCGCCCAATCCCAGAATGCGCTCGCCATCAGAAACGACAATCGCTTTAACGTTGTCAAAGCGAGGATTTGCCAGGATCTCATCAATGCGGTCTTTATTGGGATAAGAGATAAAAACCCCACGCGGACGGCGATATATATGGCTAAATGTCTGACAGGCCTCACCGACAGTAGGCGTGTAAACGATGGGCATGATTTCGGTGATGTGCTCATCCACCAGGCTGTAATAAAGAGTTTCATTAGAATCTTGCAGATCACGTAAATACATATATTTTTCAAGATCGGTTTTTTTGTTGGTAAATGCTTCGTATGATCGCGCCCGTTGCTGAGTAATCGTGCTTTCTTCTGGCGGCAATAAACCGTGCAGTTTTAGTTCAGATCGCTCTTCGCCGCTGAATGCTGTACCTTTGTTAAGAAGGGGGTTAAGAATTACTGCGTAATCAGTGACATTGATTTCCTTGATATTTTTAGCCATTTGCCGCCGCTCCATATGCGATTTGCATGTTTTAACAATAGTAGTATTTGGCGGATTTGACAAGAAGGAAGAGGGCGGAATTTATATAACTCAAGAAGGTTGGGCTGTAAAGCCCATGGCCGTCAAGCTAAGCCAGGTACACAGGAAATTAGAATAGTAAATGTACAAAATTCCTTAACTGCCTGCTATGGGTTTTACAGCACAT
>NZ_JBHSAB010000002.1:107190-154176 GCF_042649825.1 Legionella dresdenensis
CGAAGGCGTGGCACTGTATCACAGGCTTCGAGACAGCGCTAAAGCGCTTCCTCAGCCCGAACGATATTGTGAAATGTAGAAATTTAATTCCTTAGCTTGACGGCTATGGGCTGTAAAGCCCAACACATCAATTCTAGATATTAAGCATCAGCCTGATAAGCTTCTGCCCCAATCTGAATTTTCACCTCATCGCCAATATTCGGCAGATACGCTTTGATGCCAAAATCAGAACGCTTTAACACGGTATTAGCACTGAAACCAACCGTCATTTTATTAGTAACCGGATTTTTACCAGTCCGATTTAATTTAACATTCAGTGAAATTGGCTCGCTTCTGCCATGTAAAGTTAAAATGCCATCAACACGTGCAGTACTGCTATTGATCAACTCGACACGATTGCTTTCAAACTTGGCGATTGGGAATTGGGCAATATTAAAAAATTGCTTGTCCTTCAATTCGCTATCCAGTTTTGGCAAACCAGTGATCAAATCAGCAAGGTTAATGGTTGCAACTACTTTACTATTCTGCGGATTTTCTTTATCCAGAGTCAACTCGCCATTAACAAACCATTTGCCAGTCTGATTTGAAAAACCAAAATGTTCAACCTGCCACTGCACATAGCTGTGTTGATTGTCAAAAATGAATTTTTCAGCAGTATCCGCAGAAATGGGCAGAGCAAATAACAAATTTAATACCAGACAAGTCACAATGCGTTTCACAATATCTCCTAATCCTTAATAAACCCGGCGGCAATAGTATAAATATATCTGACAGTTTGGCAATTACCGGGATCGATTGTTTTTCCGGCATTATATGCAATCAGAATTGTCAAAAAAATTGAGTTGATTTTTGTCACAATATATGTGCTATACTGATTGATATGTAAAAAAGGGATTTTTACGGAAAAACAATAAATGACGAGGTGAGTTATGCAACATAATCAGCAAATGCCGCCCCAACATCAGGCACGCCAACCTGGCATTGAAAAAAAAATGGAACCGAAGCCGGTTTATTTATCCCCGAATTATCAGGGCAGTAATAAACTGAAAGATAAAGTAGCTATTATTACTGGCGGTGACAGTGGAATTGGCCGTGCAGTGGCCTGTGCTTTTGTGTTAGAGGGGGCGCGGGTTGTTATTCAATATTTGAATGAGCATGAAGACGCTCAGGAAACGGAACAGATTATCAATGACATTGGCGGGGAATGTTTGTTAATTCCAGCGAATCTGCAGTCACATGACGCCTGCCAGCAAGTTGTTCAGAGAGCGATTGAGAAATACCATAAACTCGATATTCTGGTAAATAATTGCGCTGAACAGCACGTTAAAAAGCACATAGAGGAAATCAGTTGCGAACAATTGGAAGCAACCTTTAAAACCAACTTTTTCTCCTATTTTTATATGATTGCATCCGCCATGCCTCATTTAAAACAAGGCGCAGCTATTATTAATACGACTTCTGTGACTGCTTATAAAGGCAGTGGCGGGCTTATTGATTATTCTGCAACCAAAGGTGCGATTGTTGCTTTAACCCGCTCCCTTTCACAAAATCTGGTTAAACAGGGAATTCGGGTCAATGCGGTAGCGCCAGGACCCATATGGACCCCCTTAATTCCGGCAAGTTTCAGTGCTGAAGAAGTGGCGGAGTTTGGCGCCCAAGTACCTATGCAGCGGCCGGGGCAACCTGCAGAAATTGCGCCTTCATTTGTTTTTCTGGCAAGTGAGGATTCATCCTATATGACTGGCCAGGTTCTACATCCTAATGGCGGTGTTATCGTTAACAGTTAATCGGGGGGATGCCATGAGTATTTATACCTATTTGAAACATGATCACAAAGAAGTAAAAGATATTATTCAGCAAATTGAAGATTTAAAATCGTCAGATACCGAGCAACGTGATGAATTATTTAATAAGTTAAAAACCAAAGTCAAAGTGCATAGTGATGCAGAAGATAAAATTTTTTATAAACCGTTAAGTAAAGACAAAGAAACCAAAGATGAAATTCCTCATGCCCGTGAGGAGCATGCGGAGGTTGAGGAAATGCTTGACAGGTTATCAGATACTTCACTTCGGGGAGCGGCCTGGAATCAGCTTTTTAAGCATATGTCTCAGGCACTGTTGCACCATATTGAGGAAGAAGAAAACGAAATTTTTCCTGATGCCAGGAAAACCCTTTCTACTGCAGAGGCCAATGAAATGGAATCGGCCATGAAAGCGGAGAAAAAGAAAGTTAAGGATCATCTGAATATTGAATTGCGGGGCGAAGAATAATGCTCCAAATGTGAAACAACATATTCAATTCTATTGTAGCCTGGGTGCAGCGAAGCGAAACCCAGGTTCCGGTTGTGCGAAAAAATGCAGAACCCAAATAATTGACGAAAATCTGAATTTTATGCATCATGCCAATAGAAAAATTCTTTATTAGGCATACACTTGACTCAGATAAACACCCAATCCGCGCTTCTTGAGCAACCCATAGCAGCCGAAGAATCCGTCAGTATTGCACGCACAGGCCGTTTCGAGGCGCTTGATCTGCAGCGCGGCATGATTATGACCCTGATGGCGCTTGCACATTCGCGCGAATATTCCAGTGATCCCTATACTAACTCCAGTTGGCAGGTCACTTCGGCATGGAAAGGCCACAACTGGCTTGACGCCTTGCAACAAGTGATCGTAGGGTCAGGCGTGGCAGGCGGTTTTTTTATGATGATGGGCGTTGGCATCTTTTTTCTCTGGCATTCGTGGTTAAAAGATGGCCGTACTCCGAAAGAAATTTTCAATTATTTGTTTCTGCGCGGCTCGTTGCTGGTTTTATTGCAGCTAACAATCCTTGAGGGATTTGAATTAGTCTCGTCTGATAAACCATTTTTCCTATATGCCGGTGTCTTTATGACATTGGGATTATGCATGATGGGTGCAGCCTGTTGCATGCGTCTGATTGCTTATCTGAAACATAAAATCCCTGACATGCCCTGGGAGTACATTGTTCCGCTGGTAGTTATTGTAACCATAACTCTGACTATGCAAATATTAGTGGGCAATCTGCAAGCTGAAAAATTACAGCCTACCTTTAATCAGGTTATTTTTCTGATAACCGGAAACACTTACTATAACGGGATTTTGCTCGAAATCAATTACACGCCGATACCCTGGTTTCCAGCAGTTGCCATGGGCTTGATTGTAGGCAAAATACTGCAGCCAAGAAATGCAGGCAGCATGCGGCAGTTAAAAAATCTGGCTTTTGGATTAGTGGCCGCCTGGTTTATCCTGCGTACCGCAACACTGACTGGCTGGTTACATGCCGGCGATTATAAACAGCTTGCTGACAGTCAGGATATTAGCTGGATTTCCTGGTTTTGCGCCTCAAAACATCCGCCCTCTATCGAGTATTTTTTATGGGCGTGCGGTATGAATTTATCAGGGATTGTTCTGTGGTATAAAGTCAGTCAATCATGGCCCGCGGTATTTGATAAATTTCGCTTTTTAAAAATATTGGCGCAATGCGCGTTGTTTTTCTTTGTTGTCCATTGGTTTGTATATTTTGGATTATCGTTATTGCTTCCTGAAAAATTAACTACCCCTATGCCGCAAATTGGTTTTTGGCTGGTTGGTATGATAGTGTTGTTTTATTTATGCAGACGCTTCCACGCCTTTAAGTTCAGACAATCAAAATATTCATGGTGGCGGATGTTCTAAAATACGATCAGGGATGATTGATCTATGTTAAGGATTTTTATATTTGCTGTATGCCTCCTTCTCAGTGCCTGTATGGTGGGACCAGACTATAAGGAGCCGCAAAAGCCGGTCGCAGAGCATTGGTTGGCCAAAAGCCCGGCAATCAAGGAAGCCCCCGTCAGGAATGCCAACTGGTGGAAAGTTTTTCGTGATCCAACCCTGACCAGCATCATTCATCAGGGTTACAGCAATAGCCTGACAGTTCAAATTGCTGGCGTTCGTGTTTTGCAAGCCCGGGCCCAACTTGCACAATCCGTAGGCGAGCTTTATCCGCAGCAACAAGCGATTACAGGTAATTATAATTATCAACGCATAGGCGGCGGTTTTTTACAGGGACTTATTCCCTCAAGCTTTGAGACCGCGTCTTTAGGTGCTTCAGCCAGTTGGGAGCTGGATTTCTGGGGTAAGTACCGCCGCGCTATCCGATCAAATGACGCAACATTCCTGGCATCGTTAGCGGCTTATGATAATGCCTTGGTCACCTTAACCTCGGATGTTGCCAGTACCTATATCAGTATTCGTACCACAGAAGAACAGATTCGAGTTACCAAAGCGAATATTCAGGTTCAGGCCAACAGTCTGCAAATTGCTAATTCACGTTTTAATGCGGGTGAAACCAGTTTGCTTGATGTACAGCAGGCTAAAACCGAGCTTGCGTCGACACAGGCGAAGCTGCCTCCATTGATTGCAAGCCTGCAGAGCCAAAAGGATATTTTGGCCGTGTTACTTGGAACAGTACCGACTAATATTGACGGTATATTGAAAAAAAGCCGCGGTATTCCAATGGCTATCCAGCGTGTTGCTGTCGGCATCCCACTGGAAACGCTGGCGCAACGACCTGACATCTATCAGGCACGTCTTGAAGCAGTTGCCCAGTCAGAGGCTATAGGGGCGGTGAAAGCCAATCTTTATCCGGCGCTGTCGTTAGTCGGAACCTTTGCTTTTGCCGGTAATACGATAGGCTCATCCTCCATGAGCAATATGTTTAATTGGTCGCACCGGACAATAACCGCAGGCCCGTCGCTGACCTGGCCGATCCTGAACTATGGCCAGATTACCAATAGCGTCCGGGTACAGGATGCGGTATTTCAGGAAGCGTTGTTGAATTACATCAATAAGGTTTTAAAAGCCCAGCAGGAAGTGCAGGATTATATCACGCGTTATGTCGAAGCAATCAAAGCCGAGCGTAGTCTTGAGCAGGCAAATAGCTCCGCAGTCAAAGCGGTAAAGCTGGCGATTGTTCGTTATAAGGAAGGGCAGGCGAGTTATACCACCGTCCTTGATACCGAGCGTCAGCAATTACAAGTCCAGACCTCTTTAACCGATGCAAAAGGTGAAATCGGTAAAGCGCTGGTCGGGCTTTATCGCGCCCTGGGCGGTGGCTGGCAGATTCGCGGCTGTAATGACGTTATTTCGCCCAAAACCAAGGCTGATATGGCGGATCGAACAAATTGGGGTAATTTGCTGGAAAAACAAAACCACCAAAAGCCAGTCACTCCTGGCCAGCAAATTAAACAACTTTACGTACCAAACTGGTGATAAGCATGACTGCAGAGCACAAAATAAAATTACAGAAACTGGCAGCAATCGTGGTTGTTGTATTTTTATTATATCTGGTTGTCCATTTTACTAATAAAAAACAGCCGCCGACTCTGCCAGTACCTGTTGTTACAGTGAGTAAACCAAAGCTGGCCAATGTGGTTGATTATGTTAACCAGACTGGTAATCTGGTGGCTTACAATTCTGTTAATCTCGTTGCCCGGGTTGAAGGTTATCTGAATGAAATCAAATTTACTGATGGCGCGCTGGTAAAAAAAGGTCAGGAATTATTTATTATTGAGCCGCAACCTTATCTTGAAAAGTTAAGAGCGGAACAGGCCAGCCTCGAAGCAATCAAAGCGGCTTCAGTTTATGATTTGTCTGAATACAAGCGCCAACAGAAAATGTATAAAGAAAATGCTACTGCACAGAAAAGCGTCGAGCAGTGGCGGTCTAAATATGATGAATCAATTGCAGAAATTGCCAAAGCAGAAGCAAATGTTTCGATAGCTCAAATCAATTACAGCTATACCCGAGTATTGGCGCCTTTTGATGGCCGTATTGGCCGCCACCTGGTCGATCCGGGAAATCTGGTCGGTAATGGCAAGGCAACGGAACTGGCGAATGTCGAGCAGATTGATCCGATTTACGTGTATTTTAATCTCAACGAGCTTGATTTGCTTAAGCTGCGTGCAGAGGCAAAAGCGCATGGAATTACCCGAGAGGATATTAATAAAATCCCGGTTTACGTTGCCATGCAGAATGAAAAAGGATTTCCGCATCAGGGCAAGCTTGATTTTGTGAACACAGGTCTTAATGCTTCAACCGGAACGATGCAGTTTCGCGCCTTATTGCCTAATAAAGATTTAACTTTGTTGCCGGGTCTGTTTGTACAGGTACGTATAGCAGCCAGTAATCCGAAGCCAACTTTAACCGTACCAGACAGCGCAGTTCTTTATGATCAAATTGGTGCTTATCTGCTGACAGTGGATAACAACAACACTGTGGCGGTCAAGCGGGTCAAACTGGGCGGAGTAGAAAACGGTATGCGGGCAGTGATCTCTGGCCTGTCAGCTCAGGATAACGTAATTGTTGACGGCTTGCAGAATGCAACGCCTGGTAAACAGGTTAATCCTCAGACAAAAAAGGAGACTACGCTGGTTGGACTCAACAATATACTGCCTAGTCAGCTGCCTTCCTGTCGTAACAGTAGTTTTGTACAGGCAAAAACCAATAAAGCGCTGCCCAGCAAGTTACCTTTCTGGCGTGACAGTAATTATGCATAGGTTTATTGCCATTAAGTTAAGAAAATTTGTCATCCCCGCGGAGGCGGGGATCCACCCCATCAAACAAGGTAAGAGGCTGGCTCGAGAGATGGATTCCCGCCTTCGCGGGAATGACAGAGTCCTTTAAAAGTGAGAAACAGAAATGATTTCCAAGTTCTTTATTGAAAGACCAGTACTGGCCAATGTGATTGCACTGTTACTGGTTTTGCTGGGTGCAATTGCCATCGTGATTTTACCAGTATCACAATATCCGGCGATAGTACCGCCGACTATTCAGGTTACAACCACCTATCCTGGCGCTGATGCAGATACCCTAATCAAAACCGTAGCGCTTCCGATTGAGCAGCAAGTAAATGGCGTGGCTGATATGCTTTATATGCAATCAACCAGCAATAACAATGGTAATTATAATCTTATTGTTACGTTTGATATTGGTACTGATTTGAATATCGCTCAAGTTCTGGTTCAGAACCGTGTACAGGCCGCGATGGCTCAACTACCACAACAGGTTCAGCAACAGGGCGTACTGGTCCAGCAGAAATCCACAGCGATTTTGCAATTTATTACCCTGACTTCAGAAAAAGATCAATATGATGGTCTGTTCCTCAATAATTATGCCACCATCAATATGCAAAACGAACTGGCGCGACTGCCGGGGGTCGGCAATGTGGTTATTTTTGGTTCAGGAACCTATGCGATGCGGATCTGGCTTGATCCACAAAAAATGATGGCATTCGGCTTAAATCCCAGCGATGTATTGAATGCGGTCAGTAATCAGAATAAGGAAATTTCGGCAGGACAGGTTGCCTCTCCACCCATAGCTGGCCAGCAAGCCTATCAGTTTACCGTTAATGTGCCTGGCCAATTGGCTGACCCGGATCAATTTGCTGATATTATTATCAAAAGCATGCCCGTAAAAGCTGATCAGCAGGCCAATGCCGGCAGCAGCGCCCAGCTTGTTCGTATCCGTGATGTTGGCCGGGTTGAACTGGGTTCTGCGAATTATAACCAGCTTTCCAAACTTAATAACAAGCCGGCAGCTGCGATTGGCATTTTCCAGTTACCGGGCGCTAATGCTTTGCAAGTTGCAACTGAAGTGCGTAAAACCGTTGCTAATATGGCGAAAAATTTTCCGCCTGGCTTACAATATACAATCCCCTTCGACACTACCGTGTTTGTAACCGAATCGATCAATGAAGTATATAAGACGTTGATTGAAGCGGGAATTTTAGTACTCATTGTCATTGTTGTCTTTTTACAAAACTTCCGTGCCACGCTGGTTCCAGCGACAACGGTGCCGGTTACTATTATTGGAACATTTATCGCCCTGTTATTTTTAGGCTATACAGTCAACCTGCTGACTTTATTCGCACTGGTATTGGCAATTGGTATTGTAGTCGATGACGCAATCGTTATTGTCGAAGGAGTCAGTCATTACATTGAGCGTGGCGTGCCGCCGAAAGAGGCTGCTATTAAAACCATGCAAGAGCTTTTCGGCCCGATTCTGGGGATAACCCTGGTTTTAATGGCGGTGTTCGTTCCGGCAGGCTTTATGCCTGGCCTTACTGGCGCAATGTATGCCCAGTTCGCGTTAGTTATTGCTGCCACGGCTTTGATCAGTGCGATTAACGCCATGACACTGAAGCCGACCCAATGCGCCTTATGGTTAAAGCCATTGGATACCTCCAAGCCTAAAAATATTTTTTTCCGGACATTTGACCGCTTCTATAATCCGTTGGAAGCGGCCTATGTTGGGTTTATTGAAAAACTGGCCAACAATAGCGGCAAAGTCTGTATTATAGGTCTGGTCTTAGTTGCGCTGGCAGTTTTCGGCATCAGCCGCATTCCGACCGGCTTTATTCCGATCGAGGATCAGGGCTATCTGATCATGAATGTCATGTTGCCTGATGGCGCATCGTTATCACGCACTGAAGCGGTGATGAAGGAGTTAAGCGATGAAGTTTCCAAGGTGGGCGGTGTTGCCAATGTGATTTCAATTGACGGTGTTTCCTTGCTGGATAACAACACTAGCCTGGCGAATGCCGGAATTTTGTATGTCATGTTCAAGGATTGGAGTGAGCGCGGCGAAGGGGAGGGGTTACTGCCGCTTTATACCAAACTTAATGATATCGCAACCAAAACTTTAAGCGCAAAAGTGATGGTTATTGTGCCGCCGCCGATTCAGGGTTTGGGTTTATCAGGTGGTTTCCAGATGCAAGTGGAATTGCGCGACGGCAGTTTTGATTACCGCAAATTGCAGGCTGTGACTGATCTCTTAATCCAGAATGGTAATCAACAAACGGAATTACAGCATCTCCTGACTTCCTTCCGGGCATCTGTACCACAACTTGCAGCGCCTATCAGCCGGGTGAAGTCTGAATCATTGGGTGTGCCGCTTGGAGACGCTTTTGATACATTGCAAACCTATCTTGGCTCTTCTTACGTAAATCTTTTCACCAAGTTCGGCCAGGTTTTTCAGGTATATGTTCAGGCAGAGGCAGAGGCCAGAATGACGGTTGACGATGTGCGTAATTTTTATGTCAGAAACGAGGCTGGCGAGATGGTGCCATTTGGTACCCTGACTGATATGGGACCTGCTGTGGGGCCAGCAATTATTTCCTTATATAACTTATACCCTTCCAGCAGTATTAATGGCGCTTCTGCACCGGGCTACAGCTCTGGCCAGGCAATTAATATAATGGAGCAACTGGCCCACGTTTCATTGCCTGCCGGAATGGCCTATGAATGGACAAGTACCTCTTATCAGGAAAAGCTGGCAGGTAATTTAAGTTATTATATTTTCCTGTTGTCGCTGATACTGGTTTATATGATTCTTGCCGGACAATATGAAAATTGGGTCACGCCCGCTTCAGTGTTACTCAGTGTGCCCTTGGCGCTGATTGGTACGGTATTTGCGTTATCAGCACTGGGGCTGGCAAATAATATGTATACCCAGATTGGCCTGTTATTACTGATAGCGCTGGCGGCAAAGAATGCGATTTTGATAGTTGAGGTCGCCCGCGAACATCGTTTAATCCATAATAAATCCATTATCGAAGCCGCTGTTCATGGCGCAAAAACCCGTTTTCGGCCAATTCTGATGACTTCTTTTGCCTTTATTATGGGAGTATTGCCGCTGGTTTTCGCAACTGGCGCTGGCGCCAATGCGCGCCGCTCAATTGGCATTGCTGTCTGCAGCGGTATGCTGGCGTCAACCTGTCTGGCAATGTTGTTTGTACCGGCGTTTTATGTAGTGTTGCAGAGTTGGCAGGAAAAGAGAAAAGAACGAAAAGCGGTGCTGGCTACACAAACAAAGTAGCCGGGTAGCCTTGATACAATGCAGCGTATCAATTTCTTCGTCGTAAGAGGAGGGAAAGGCTAGTATTACAAGCGTTCATGTACTTTAATACGTGCTATAGGCTTGCTGGAGCCATTTCTTTATTACATTAACTCTAATTTTATTTGCGACTTTATTTTATTTAACCAATCAGTTCTATAATGAGCTTTTAATTTATGATTCTGTTGTCTGGTCACACCGGCAGTATTTAATAGGTATTCTAACGAAGTAACAGAATCTAACCATCCTAATAAACCAGTAGATTTAATTGCAGCTTTATCGGCTGTTGATATTAAAATCAATGCACTTGGCAGTAATTTTTGTGCATAAAGCCATGCAAATAGGTGAAGTTCACCATCATCAATACCTTGTGTTTGTGGATAATCGATTATTAAATTAGTAATATCTTTTTTGGTAGGATTATATCTTCCTGATAGGCCATTGGTTAGTTCTTCATGTTTTATTGATATATGTTGAGGATCATCAGAATTACCAGATACGGCTTCTTCAATGCATTTATCTACTGTTTCTATAGCATATTTATTACAAATTGCATTCCAGCTATTAATTCGAAAAGACTCTAAAATAATATTAGTGTCAACAAAGACTCTGGTTTTTGACATGAGGACTTCTTATTTTATTTTTACAATTCGTAAGGTGCAGAAAGATCATATTCTGTAAAAAGGTCTGTTAGGTGTGATAAGTTCATATTCAATGTCTTAGCAGCTTTTCTTGCAGATAATTGACCTTGCTCTATTGCCTTATGCAGCATATTAATAAAAATAGGCTGAAATTTCTTAAGAACACAGTCGTTATGCATAGGTAGTTTATGTTTTTTTAATGTATTCATTGTTTCTTGTTCAATCCATTTGAGATTAACTAGTCTAAAAGCTAAAGCTTGTGGGGAAACCTTTAGTTCTATTGCCACATCAAGTAAATGCTTTGTATCATTGATAAATTTTTTATTTATGAAATGATTCAAAGATTCTTCAGGCATTAATATTCCAGATGCAAAGTTATCCGCCAGCTGTTCAATTCGCTTATTTTTCTTACGGTCTTCAATTGAGTTAGATTCTCTATGAGAAGGCTTCATCACATCCCATGTTAATATGTGAAATAACTCATGTGCTAGATTATAATATCTTCTAGGTTCAGGTTCATTCTTATTAATTAAAATTAGACCTAGATCCTGCAAATGACATGAAGCGCCAGAAATAACGCTACCATCTTGGTTTTGTTTTGAATCTACAAATATAACAGGAATATCCAATTTTTGTTCGATTCTATCAATAAGATGTTCTGTAGGTTTTATGCCAAGTTCAAGAATTTTAACAAGTTTTTCTGCACAGTTAACAGCGTCTTCAAAAGAAGATTTATTTGAAAGTTTTAAACTATATTTTAATGGATTGCTTTGCTTATTATTAATTTCCCGTAACCAGCGTAATAAACCTATCCATCTACTAGTTTGTTGTTCAAAAGCGTCGAGTTCTTTTTCAGCTAGATCATTGGATGCACGCCAGGAAAATTTTGCTTCGCCAGTAACAGAAAAAGGATCTAGAAAAAAATCAATGTCATAATCTAAGAACTCTGATATAGATAACAACTCTTCAGATTTAACGGCTCTTTCTCCATTTTCTATGGAAGATATGCTCTGGCGATTTTTTAATCCAATGGCCTTGGTAAGGTCATCTTGACTGTAATCTTTAGATTCACGAGCTACTTGGATTCTGCGCCCAATCAATTTTTGAGACACTTTATTTATGGACATAATTTTACCTTATTATATATATTGTTATTATATGCTCACGTTTTAATATATGCAAGATATTCTTGCTTTTTATGATATGCAATAATATCTGTTTTCATGTTTATTCTAGGTTGCGTCCTTAAAGGCTATTAACTCAATCTCTTTATGCGAGGATTATTTGCTTATCCTAAATGGGATATTAGATCTATACTCGGAAGGCATAAGGCACTCATTTCTATTGATACTTTTAACAAAGTTCAGACCAGATTATTTGGCGTGCAAAGCATGCTTTTTCCAGAAAATCAGATCATGAGGACTTTCCAATTCGTGGTCTTGCTTTATGTCCATGCTGCGAAAATTCGGATGGTGGAGGCGGCGGGAATCCATCTCTCAGGCTGGTTCCCCGCCTTCGCGGGAATAACAGATTACAATTACTTGCCAACCGCCGCTGTCTTACCTGAAGGCAGACCAACAAGGCGAGTTTGCTCCAGTTTTTCTTTAAGTCTGGTAAACATAATCGGGAATACGCCGTTACCGGTCACATTAGCCGCTGTTCCAAACGGATCGCAGATTAAATAAACCGCAGTAATTAACCCGATCATATCGCTTGAAAAACCAAGATGCGCTTCAAGCAGAGGGGTAACAACCAGGATAACGCCGCCTGGAACGGCAGCGACTGCGTATTTGGCCAACGCGGTGTAGAACGCAAAAGTTAAAATCATACTTAGCGAAGGCATCGGCATGCCGAAGGTTAACATGGTTGCCAGGCTTAAAATTGGCATGGCAATCGCACTGCCTATGGTATGGATATTAATAATTGCAGGCACCAGCATTCTTGCTTTCTCTTCGTCTTCCAGATTTTTCTCAGTAGACATTAATAATACTGGCATAGCGGCAGCACTGGAAATCGTGCTGAAACCAGTCAGCGTTGCTGGCAGCACATTGCGGAGATAATAGGTAAATTTCTGCCATGAAAAGTTACCGGCAACAAAATACCAGCACAGCAGGTAGATCCATTGGCTGCCAACTATCAACAGCAGGATTGGGCCATACAGATTTAAGGATTTCTGCAGGATATGTTCATATTCAAGCTTGAACACAAATCCCAGAATGAATAGCGGCAGGAACGGAATAAAAACTTTTCTAAGGAAACCATTGGCAATGCTATTCAGTTTCGCGCCGATTTTTTTCGCAGTGTCATTAGGGTAAACCGAAAAGAAAATACCGCTGAAAAAACCAATCAGTAGCGCAATATCATTGGAAATCAGTTTGGTTAGATGGAATTGCCACGCAGGCGCCAACTGAGGAGAGGTTTCCATCGCACTGGGCATAAAATGATAAAAGCTTAAACCGAGGTAACCTGAGCCAAAACCTACCATTAGCGCGGTAAAATTGGATGCAAAAACACAGACAATTAACAGTACGACAAAAAACAAAGCCCCTTTACGCAGATTCCCCAGACAGGAGAATACAAAGCTGAAAATAATAAAAGGCAGAACAAACTCCAAAACGCTTTTCATGCTCAGACTAAGGGCATAGCTAATTGATTTTACTTCAAGCGGCACATACTGTCCGAAGAATAAGGGAAGTAAAAGGACTGCCAAAAGCGTAAGCAGAAATTTCAGTTTCTTTAGAAGTACAGTAGACATAAGAGTTTCCTTATAAAAAAGCTAACTACCCTCAAACCATATGTCGTTCTATATTTGATCACACTGGTTCTTTTGTCTTACTATCATACCAACTGATTTCTTCCATGGCTATTAATTAATTGCATTCAAACGATTTTTAGAGCCATTAAGTTAAGAAAAGTTGTCATCCTCGCGATGGCGGTAGTCTTTAATTTTAGTGCTCGCAAGCTGCGCGCTAAAATTTAAAGCCCACTTCGCCATCCTTCGTTGGCCATTTTAGGTAATTCATGTCAGCGGCATCCATTCACTCGTAGCCTGGGTGCAGGCCTAAAAGGCCGTAACCCGGGTTTATCGTACTAGCAAAGTGAACTGAACCAGACCAGCGCTTTACCCGCCTCATTCACAATCATCGCCTCAGGGTCCTGTCATAGCTTTAATGAGTTAAGGGGTGAAAGCCCGAACGCACCTTACTCGATAAAGGTCGACCCTGAAATAGGCGCCATAGGTACCATCGCCCATGTTCTGTTCATAGGCGCGAAGATCATTGCCATTGTAGCTAGAACACCAGTATCTGCTACCGCTAAAACCGCCTATTGCCACACGATTGGTATATAAACAGTAGGCTTGACTTGAAACGTTGCCTGCGGATGGCAGGAACCAATCGTTGTAGCATGTATTCCCTGCCTGACAAGGAGTATTGCCATGAGAATCCACTTCATAGTCACTGCAAATTCCCGCAGCATAAGTATTGATAGCAATATTCATTGGACAGCCTGCTCCTCCACCTGGCCCTGTAAAGCAGGCAACAATATATGCTGTATTAGTGGCCCCATCGGTGAGGCTATACGGTCCAGGATTATTAGTTACACCAGAGCCGCCCCATTCAATCCCCGCGCTGTTATCGGCAGTGGCTGCAATCAGATTATTTAAGCCGCCGTTCATGCAGGCGATTGTTCCACCAAAAGCCGGTTGTCCAATTGCGGTGGCCGCGTAAGTATAGCCATTAGTCAGTGTTGCACCGCCTGCTGGCGTGTTAATCACGACGTCCACAGCTCCTGCCGCATGGGCAGGGGTGACGCCAGTCACTGTCGTCGAATTGACTACATTGATGCTGGTTGCCGCTACCCCGCCAAAGGTGACGCTGGCAGCACCCGTTAACCCGGTTCCCGTTAAGGTAAAACCTGTTCCCCCTGATGCCGCTCCTGAAGTTGGATTGATGGCGGTTAGCGTGCTGCCTGATTGAATGGCGATGGCTGCCGTCAACGCATTGGTATTGCTGCCCTGGATGGTGAAATCCGTTTGCGCCGCCATTGTATTGCCTGGCGTATAAGTCAGTGTGCAATTGCCTCCTGGCGGTACATTCGCGCAGGTGTTGCCTGTTTCTGTCACATAGCCATCCAACGCCGTTCCGGTGAAATCTGATACAATGTTGGTAGCTGCTACGTCAGTGGATGTGTTAGTTATCGTTAACTGCCCAGTTGAGCCATTGACCGTTAGCAATAAAGGAGACCCTGCAACCGTAATCTCCGCATCCAGTATCGGTAACGCCTGGGTTATACGCAAAATATCAGGGCTACTGGGTCGATAACACTGACCAGGGTTTCCTTGATCACAAACTACAGGACCATCCATAATTGGGCTGTTTAACTGGCTGCCATTTATCTGCAAAGACAATACGCAGGAATTTTTGCCTCTGAGTACAAAAGGATTGCCGCACAAATTAAGCCCCGCGGTGATTTGGGTAATAGCCTGAATTGGCTCCATGGTTAAGCTGTGCGGCTTACTGGATTGATTAGTCACTCGATACTGTACCGTAGCTGTGCCATTGGCAGGTATTGAAACCGTGGTCGCTGTCAACGGCTCAAAGGTCCACACTGGCGATCCGGCATAAGCCGTTGTCATCATGAGCCCTAACCACAGGCAAGCCAGTAATTTTTTCCTGAAAAAATGTTTGTTGTTTCTCTGCATGTCGGTAGTCCTTTTAATATCAAACAGTTCATTCCCTGCGTCAGCATCGTATGTTATTTCATATAGGTAAACTATTCAAATGCAGGATACGCGGGAATGACAAAATTAGAGAAACATTTAATCCTGATTAATACTCGCAATATCAATAACAAAGCGATAACGGACATCGCTCTTCAATACGCGTTCATAAGCGTCATTAACTTGCTGTATTGGAATCAGTTCAATATCAGAAGTAATATTATGCTTGCCGCAGAAATCAAGCATTTCCTGCGTCTCTTTAATCCCTCCAATCAGAGAACCAGCGAGGCTGCGGCGTCCGCCTACCAGTGAGAATGCACCGATTGGGATTTGTTTCTCTGGAATCCCGAGGATAACCATAGTACCGTCTCTTTTTAACAGGGTGAGATAGGCATTCCAGTCTAATTGCAATGAAACCGTATTGATAATCAAATCAAAATGACTGGCAAGTTTTTCAAAGGTAGCCGGATCAGACGTGGCATAGAAATGATCGGCTCCCAGACGCCTGGCATCCGCTTCTTTTTTCATTGAATGGCTTAGCACTGTCACATCAGCGCCCATGGCATGCGCAAGTTTAACCCCCATATGGCCCAAACCGCCTAAACCAATAATCGCAACTTTTTTGCCAGGTCCTGCGCCCCAGTGTCGAAGTGGGGAATAAAGGGTAATGCCTGCACATAATAAAGGGGCAGTTGCATCAAGGGGTAAATTATCAGGCAGATTTAAAACATAGTCCTGGTTCACTACAATAGCAGAAGAGTAACCGCCCTGACTGATCCGGCTACCGTCACGTTCCATGCTATTATAGGTTGCAGTCATTCCTTCTTCGCAATATTGCTCCAGATCTTCTTTACAGCTGCTGCACCGACGGCACGAGTCGACAAAGCAACCAACACCAACGTTATCACCCGTTTTGAATTTGGTGACTTTACTGCCTGTTTTAGTCACAACCCCAACAATTTCATGGCCTGGTACCATAGGAAACAGTGAACCGCCCCACTCATCACGCGCCTGATGGATGTCAGAATGGCAAATCCCGCAATATTTAATTTCAACCAGTACATCATGCTCACCGACATCACGGCGTTCAAAATTATAAGGGGCAAGAGGCGTTGTAGCATTCCTGGCTGCATATCCTTTGACAGGGATCATAATAGCTCCATAATGTTAGTAGTAAGCATTAAGGTTAGAATGTCTATTCACTATTTGCAACTGTAGAAGCCTTGATGCGGTTCAACCTGCTACCCATTACTGTAGGGTTAAAATAATCCGCGATAAAGATACCAATTTACTGGCCTTTTTGGTATAATCTGACGCAATTTTTGCAGCCCAAACCCAAGGAGACATGTTGTCTGACTCATTAACACTCGACTCGGAGGCGGTAGTTCCTCGTGGTGGTTTGAAAGCCTGGCTGGTGTGTTTATCAGCTGGTTTGTTTTTCTTTTATGAGTTTTTTCAGCTTAATATCTTTGATGTTATCAATCATCCCTTACGTAATGACTTTAATCTTGATGCAGCCCAGTTAAGCTGGATGTCCAGTACTTACCTGTGGGCTGATATCCTGTTTTTATTGCCTGCCGGGATTATTCTCGATCGATTTTCGCCGCGTAAAGTCATTATGACCGCCATGGCCATTTGTGTGTTTGGTACTATAGGTTTTGCTCTGACCAACTCATTTGCTCTCGCCTGTTTTTTCCATTTTCTGTCAGGTATTGGCAACGCATTTTGCTTTTTATCCTGCGTTGTCCTGGTTTCGCACTGGTTTCCCCCGCGCCGTCAGGCTTTTGTTATCGGGCTGCTGGTTACCATGGCATTTATGGGTGGAATGATGGCGCATACTCCGTTTGCTTATTTGAACGAGCACTACGGCTGGCGTAATTCACTCCTGATTGATGGTGCGGTTGGCGCTGGGCTTCTGATCTGGATAGCATGCGTTGTGCGTGATTATCCTGATCCAGTGCGAACAACCAATCAGGGCGTACACGAAGCGGTTCTTCCTGGTTTTATCAAGGCGCTTAAAAACCGTCAGACCTGGCTGGCTGGACTTTATACCTCCTTTTTGAATTTGCCCATCATGGTATTATGCGCCTTATGGGGAGCCAGTTATTTGCAGGTTGTGCACGGTTTGACGGAAATCTCATCGAGTAATGTTGTAAGTCTTATTTTTATTGGAAGCATTATTGGTTGCCCACTGGTCGGGTGGATATCTGATCATCAGGGCAAGCGCAAACCTCTGATGCTTATGGGGGCGACCGCAACGTTGATTACCGTGATTCCCCTGTTTATGGATATTGCTCTAAACCAGTTCCAGCTTGGTTTGTTGTTCTTCGCCCTCGGGTTTTTTACCAGTACTCAGGTAATCAGTTATCCACTAATTGCCGAAAGTAATACGGCTAAAAATACCGGTGCGGCTACTGGAATTGCTTCGGTGCTGATTATGGGCGGCGGCGGAGTAGGCCAGGTCTTGTTTGGCTGGATGATGCAGCAACATGCCGGTTTGGCCAACCAATATTCAATTGCTGATTTTCAATACGCAATGTGGATGTTCCCGGGGGCGGCAGTATTAGCTTTAGTTGCAGTGCTGTTAACTTATGAAACATACTGTAAACGATCAATGTAAGGAGTAATGAATGCAAATGGCAGAAGATTACAAGGATACAAGCAGTTTTTCTGAAATCATGTTACCCTGGCTGGTATGTTTCAGTGCTTCTTTGTTTTTCTTTTATGAGTTCATTCAGGGCAATATGTTTGCCTCCATTGCTGACAGCATTATGCGCGATTTTAACGTGCAGGCTGATAAAATGGCTTATTTGTCAAGCATTTATTATCTTTCAAATGTAATCTTTCTGTTTGTTGCCGGGGGTGTACTGGATAAGGTTTCAGCCAAAAAAACCATTATGGTTGCCATGTCTCTGTGCGTAATCAGTACTTTCATTTTATCTCATGCCCATTCGTTCTATGTTGCGCTGATATGCCGCTTCATTACCGGTATTGGCAGCGCTTTCTGCTTTCTGGGGCCAATCCGAATTGCTTCCCGCTGGTTCCCGCCGCGCAAAATGGCATTAGTAACCGGCGTTATCGTGACGCTGGCCATGTCTGGCGGTTTCCTGGCTCAATACCCGCTTACCTGGCTGGTTAATCAGGTAGGCTGGCGCGATGCGCTGGTGTATGTTGGCTGGCTCGGTTTTATTATGTTGGTATTTATGCTTTTTGGTATTGTTGATAAAGCTGACAATGAACCGGCAAAAGCAGCGCGCTATAACAATGTATGGGCTAATGCCAAACAGGCTTATCTCAATCGTCAAAACCTGAAAGCAGCAGCTTATACCAGCCTGATGAATATGGCTATTGCTGTTTTTGGAGCAATGATGGGGTCGCTTTATCTTGTCCAGCGTATGGGGATATCAAAAGAGGACGCTTCGATAATAAACTCCATGCTGTTTTTGGGGGCGATTGTGGGCGGACCGGTTATAGGCTGGATTTCCGACAAACTTGCTCTGCGGGTGTTGCCCATGAAAGTAGGAGTGATTGCTTCATTGCTGACGCTGTTAGCGGTGTTGTATCTTCCGGTTTCATTCGTAGCCATGAAGATTTTATTCTTTCTGCTCGGCTTTTTCACAGCCGCGCAGATTATCAGTTATGCGTTGGTCGCTGAGAGTAGCCCGGCGGCAATTACTGCAACCGCAGTCAGTGTTATTTCGCTTTTAACCCAAGGCGGATATGTGGTTTATCAGAATCTGTTCACCGCCTTGCTAACCAGTCATGGCGACATGCAGATAGTAGACGGTGTACCCGTTTACTCACTTGCTGATTACCAATATGCAGCTATGATCTTACTTATAGGCCTTGTTTTGGCTCTGCTATCCTTAATTGGATTAAAAGAGACACATGGCAGACATAACGACATAGAAGGTTAAATGATGACAGGCAGAGTTTGTATACTGTTAATGGATTCCCTGGGAATAGGCGCAAGCCTCGATGCCGCACGCTACGGCGATGAAGGCGCCAATACCTTTGTACATATCTATCAGGCATGTGAGCAGGGTAAAGCTGATCAGGACGGCTTGCGGAGTGGAAAGCTTACTATTCCCAATCTGGCGAAATATGGTATGTATCATGCTGCAGTTGCAAGCTCAGGCATTAATTTTATTGATTTGGCAACACTTGAACAACCCACAGGTTATTTTGGCTATGCGGTAGAGCAAAGCCTTGGAAAAGATACGCCAAGCGGGCATTGGGAGCTGGCTGGTGTTCCAGTGACTTTTGATTGGGGGTATTTCCCGGATCAGTCAGCCTGTTTTCCCGAGCAGTTAATTAATGATTTTGTTGTCCAGGCAAAATTGCCGGGCGTACTGGCTTTAAAACATGCTTCCGGTACCGAAGTGATAGATGAGTATGGCGAGGAGCATATCAGTTCCGGTAAGCCTATTGTTTACACATCTGCTGACAGTGTTTTTCAGATTGCGGCTCATGAAAAGTATTTTGGACTCGAACGGCTCTATGAAATATGCGAAATTGCCCGTAAACTTGTTGATGAATATCAGATTGGCCGGGTAATAGCACGGCCCTTTATTGGCGAACCCGGTTCTTTTAAACGCACTGCTAACCGACGTGATTATGCAACTTTACCGCCAGCGCCAACTTTGCTTGATGTGTTAAAAAACACTGGCCGTGAAGTGATTGCGATTGGAAAAACGGCGGATATATTTGCTCATCAGGGTATTACCCAAACGATTAAAGCGGATGGCAATATGGCGTTGTTTGATAAAACTGTCGAGGCAATGGCTACTGCACCGGCAGGCAGTTTGATTTTTGCCAATTTTGTCGATTTTGATTCTTCATATGGCCACAGGCGGAATACAACCGGTTATGCGCATGCTCTCGAAGAGTTTGACAAACGGTTGCCGGAATTAATGGCACAGCTGAATGACAATGATTTGGTTGTAATTGCAGCTGATCACGGTTGCGATCCGACATTCCCGGGTTCTGATCATACCCGCGAGCATATACCCGTGCTTGTGTTTGGTAATAATACACCAGGGCGGTTTATTGGACGCCGGGATACCTTTGCTGATGTCGGGCAAAGCCTGGCTGAATATTTAGGAGTTGAACAGTTGCAGCATGGCATTTCCTTTATCACTAAATAATGCAGCCTACCCGGCTGAGTTTATAGCTTTTTGCAAATTGCTTGATTATCGTTTGACCTCGCTGAGAAAACGGATTCTGTATATTTTATGGTCTTCCGACAAACCTTTAAAAGCTTATCAAATCTTAAGCCAATTGCACCTTACCCAGGAAAATTCAAAACCGCCAACGGTTTATCGGGTACTGGATTATCTGGTTGAGTGCAAACTGATTCATAAAATAGAGTCGATTCAATCCTATGTCCTTTGCCGCAAGCCTGATGAACACCCCGTTTCAGAAATTTTACTGGTTTGTAATGCCTGTCACCGGATTCTGGAGGCATGCGACAAGCATATTCATAATTTACTAAAACAGCTTGGTCTTAATAATAATTTTAATATTGAAAAAAATGCTATTGAATTAAAAGGTTACTGTAATCACTGTCATGCCTGAAAATAATTCATGCTGGACTATTGTTTTTTAGTGATTCACCCCCATCTTCTTTATCCTGAATCAAAGTTTGAGGAATAGTTTTGGAACAATATTGCGGTACCACCATATTGTCTGTACGGCGCGGAAATAAAGTCGTTATTGGCGGTGACGGCCAGGTCACTCTGGGCAACACAGTAATGAAAGGCAATGCGAAAAAAGTCCGGCGCCTTTATAAAGATAAAGTCATTGCAGGGTTTGCCGGCGGTACGGCCGATGCATTTACTTTGTTTGAGCGTTTTGAGCGCAAACTGGAAATGCACCAGGGCCATCTGGTACGCGCCGCGGTTGAGCTGGCTAAAGACTGGCGTACCGATAGAATATTAAGACGGCTTGAGGCGTTATTAGCTGTTGCTGATAGCAAAGCGTCTTTGGTTATTACTGGAAATGGCGATGTGATCGAACCGGAAGAAGGATTGATTGCAATTGGTTCCGGCGGTCCTTTTGCCCAGTCTGCTGCCCGTGCCTTACTGCGTCATACTGAATTATCTGCTCGGGATATCGTGGAGAAAAGTCTGGGAATAGCGGGTGAAATATGTATTTATACCAACCTGAATTTAACAATAGAAGAATTGGATAGCGACTGTGAGTAATAACATGACTATGACCCCACGTGAGATTGTCCAGGAATTGGATAAGCATATTATTGGGCAGGATGAAGCAAAACGAGCAGTTGCAATCGCGTTGCGTAACCGCTGGCGTCGGATGCAGATTCAGGATGAAGTACTGCGTAATGAAATTATGCCTAAAAATATCCTGATGATTGGCCCTACAGGCGTTGGAAAAACCGAAATTGCCCGGCGATTGGCAAAACTGGCTCAGGCACCATTTATTAAGGTTGAGGCGACAAAATTTACTGAAGTAGGTTATGTTGGCCGTGATGTAGATTCTATCATCCGTGATCTTGCTGATATCGCAATCAAGCAGGAACGTGAAATGGCGATGAAAAAGGTTGAGAATCTGGCGGAAGACGCCGCAGAAGAGCGAGTTCTGGATGCCTTATTACCACCAGCACGCCATGGCTTAACGCCCGCTGAAAAAGACAATTCAACCCGTCAGGTTTTCCGTAAACAATTACGCGAAGGCACGCTTGATGATAATGAAATTGAAATAGATATAGCAGTATCGCCAATCGGAGTGGAAATTATGGCGCCGCCTGGTATGGAAGAAATGACCAGCCAATTGCAGGCCATGTTCCAGCAGGTTGGCGGTGGGCGCACCAAAAGCCGTCGATTGCCAATCAGCAAAGCGATGAAAATATTGCGTGAAGAAGAGGCAGCCAAATTAATTAACGAAGAAGATATCAAAGTTCGCGCAATCGAAAGCGTTGAGCAAAATGGTATTGTATTTATTGATGAATTGGACAAGGTTGCGAAACGTGCTGAAGGCGGGGGCGGTGATGTATCACGCGAAGGCGTGCAGCGCGATTTATTACCCCTGGTGGAAGGTTGTACGGTTTCTACCAAGTACGGTATGGTCAAAACGGATCATATATTATTTATTGCTTCAGGCGCATTTCACGTAGCCAAACCGTCTGATCTGATTGCTGAACTGCAAGGTCGATTACCTATCAGAGTTGAATTAAGCGCTCTCGGTGTTGAAGATTTCGTTCGCATCCTGACTGAGCCTAGCGCGTCCTTGACAGAGCAGTACATTGCCTTGTTGGCAACGGAAGGTTTACAGCTTGAATTTGATGAGTCAGGTATTCGCCGAATTGCCGAAGTTGCATGGCAGGTTAACGAGCGAACCGAAAACATTGGCGCACGCCGTCTGTATACAATTATGGAGCGATTACTGGAAGTCGTCTCTTATGAAGCAACTGATCGATCCGGCGAAAGCGTTCGTGTTGATCATGCCTACGTAGATGAACATCTGGGTAAACTGGTTGCTGATGAGGATTTGGCCAAATATATTTTATAGTTCCTTATTTGTCATCGCTGGGCTTTGTTGAATAAATCAAGATTCAACAAAGCTTGTCATCCCCGCGAAGGCGGGGATCCATCCATCAAACAAGGTAAGGAGCTAGCTTGGAAGATGGATTCCCGCCTTCGCGGGAATGACAGTATCCTTAACTTAATGGCAGGGGGATGAGATGACCTCAGTTTTCAGAAAACAATTCCGCCAGACTGGGTGATAATGATTTTTGCATCATCCTGTCATTCTCGATAAAAATCTTATCGCAACCCGCTGGTAACAGACGATGGTTGTCCTCAAGTTGCGGCAAGGGATAAGCTAAGTGCTCGCTTAACCAGTAAAGGTTTATCTCATGCAAATCCCGGCTTAACAGATAATGCCGGTTATCATCACAATGAATCAGGTTCAAGCGAATTAATTCATAAAGCATGTGCTCGGGATCAATCAGAAAGGGCCGTGGTATTCGATCAATGAGCTGCTCCTGCGATAACCCCAGGCCATCTTTTTGCTGTTGCCACAGCTCATATAACCACAATAATGCATGTGAAAAGCCATCGATCGGCGGCCCTTCCCGCCGTTCGTGATGCACTGACAGTGCATAACTAATCTCCGCTCCCAAAAGGGCAATTAACCATACCCAGTAAATCCATACGAAAAAAATCGGCACGGTGGCAAAAGCGCCATACAGTAATTGATAGGTGTCATAACGCGATAAATAAAAAATGAACCCCTGTTTGACCGATTCAATTAAAGTGGTTGCAAATATCCCGCCGACTAAACCATGCCAGAAACGTACAGAACGGTTAGGTACAATCACATAGAGAAAGGTAAAGCCAATCAGGGATAATAAAACCGGCAAGGTATTAAATAAAATCGGAGGGGTGTGGTTATTTTGAAATAAGGGCATTGAAATAATATAGGAACTTGCTGCTAGGCTGAGTCCGAGAAAGATCGGCGACAGCGACAAAATCGCCCAATATAATAAAAATGCGGCAACGCCTTCACGGGGATTATGGATGCGCCAGATTTTATTCATCGAACGCTCAATCGTAAACATCAGCAATAAGGCCGTGACAAACAGAAAGATAATACCCCAAACGGATAAATGAGAAACCTGGGAAACAAACTGCTGTAAATAATTCTGCACTACTTTCCCGGTTGCCGGCACAAAGTTCTCAAAAATAAAATTCTGGATTGGCGTACTCAGGTTTTGGAAAGCCGGAAACGATGACATCAGACTAAGCCCCACAGTCATTAATGGCACAATTGCCAATAAGCTGGTAAATGCCAATGCAGAAGCCCTGTATGTGCAATCATCTTCAATAAAATGAGTCACCACAAAGCGAATGAAGCGTTGTAATTTGTAACATCTGTTTGTAATACCTTGTTTCCAATCCATGGGGCTTAAGCCTTCTTGTTATTATATTTTAGCTGGCGGAGGCGCCCAGCAAATCCTTCTCATGATAGCGAGGCAGGCTGAAAGCGCCGGCTACGCCTGCAGCGTAGACCAATCCGGTTGCAAAACAGTATAAACCAAAATAACTGTTATCATGACCGGCATAAAAATAATTTGCAATCTCAATACCAATTGCCTGACAACACATGCTGATAAGGCTAATCATGGCATAAGCCGTACCCTTGCTGACAGGCGTTGAGAATAATATATACCGGTTAAGCGGTGCCGATGCTATGCCAAGGCTAAATCCATAAATAATGAAGCCTGGCATCAGCCATCTGAAATCCTTGCCGAACGCGAGCGGTGCCAATGCAGTCACGGTAAGGCCAATAACGGTTATAGTGCTGCCGAAGGTAATAATTTGCTTGATACTGTAGCGTTTAGTCAAATAATGTAAACACCAGTTACCAAAAATACCCGCACTAAATATAGGCAGTTGCCATAATGCATAAGTCAGGACAGACAATTTGGCCTCGCTGACAATAATAACAGGCGATATAGCAATCCAGGCAGCGCAGGGCGCACTTAACAGGCCTGCTGCGATAGCGCCGCTCAGATATGCCGGGTTAGTCAACAAGAGTTTATAGTTTTTAGCAACAATGCCAGGCGCCAGGGGAGTTTTGGGAATCTCTTTACCATCATGTTTCACTGCGCCGACTGGTTCAGGCATAAAGCGCCACAACCCCCAGAATGCGACTAATGCCAGCACGGCTATGCAGATAAAAATGCCGCGCCAGTTAAAATATAAAATAAAAATTGTACCGGCCAGCGGCCCTAGCAGTGGGGCTAGTGAAGCAACATTGCCTAATATCGCTGTTAACCGTATCGCCGCCATCTCTTCAAAAATTTCCTGTAAAGTGGCATACCCGATAACCCCGATGAAGCATAAACCCATTCCTTCAAAATAGCGGGCGAGAAGAAATTGAAACATTGAATTTGAACAGGCAATAAAACCGGTAAAAACGAAAAACAATAATGCGCCAAACAACATAACCGGTCGTCGGCCGACCGAATCGGAAACAGGGCCTAAAAATAATTGCAGACTCGCCCCACCCAGGATATAGACAGTCAATGAAGTGGCAATCGCAGACTCTGGACCATTAAATGACTGTACAACATGAAGCATGCCCGGCATGATCATATCATTAGCGATATAGGTTAAAAATTGGTAAAGTACCAGAAACGCGGCAAAGGACAGTGCTTGTCTGCGAGAGATAGCAATCAACGGATTTGACATAAAAGCACTCCTTTACCGAAACAGACTTGTTATTGTACACAAAATGATCATTGCTGTCATCCGAATTAAGCAGGGGTCACTAAAGAGGATTTGCATTATGGCTTTACCTTACATTCTGGTTTTATATTACTCCCGTCATGGTTCTACCGCGCAACTTGCCCAGTATATCGCGCGCGGAATTGAAGGAGTCGACGGGGTTGAAGCCCGATTAAGAACTGTGCCGCGGGTTTCGACGACTTGTGAAGCCGTATCAAGTCCCGTGCCTGACAGTGGGGCGCCTTACGCGACTTTGGATGATCTCAGGCATTGTCATGGCCTGGCATTAGGCAGTCCGACCCGTTTTGGTAATATTGCAGCGCCGCTGAAATATTTTCTTGATACCACAACACCCCTTTGGCTGGCCGGTGATTTGGTAGACAAACCGGCAGCTGTTTTTACCTCAACATCATCAATGCATGGCGGTCAGGAAACAACACAGACCAGCATGATGCTGCCTTTATTACATCATGGCATGGTCCTGTTGGGTATCCCTTATACTGAACCCGCCTTGAATAACACCCATACCGGCGGTACCCCCTATGGCGCTTCCCATGTTTCAGGGATTGAAGGCAAAAACCCATTGACTGACGATGAAATTACATTGGCTAAAAAATTGGGCAGGCGATTGGCAATTACCGCATTAAAACTGGCAATAAAACCACAGTAGGTGGGCTGTAAAGCCCAACATTTCCTTTAAATGAAAACCTTGATTACGCTACACTGCATCAAGGCTACCCTTGACTCCAGTAATCAACTCAATAATAGTTGCTAAAGTGTGTTTTTATTCCCTGATTGAGATACTTGTTTCATCAAGGTTATGCTTGACTCCAATAACTCCATAATGTATATTAAATTCTCATAATTTGAAGGCATTTATTCAGAGCGCATTATGAAAGTCCCGCAACATACATTTAACTACTCGTCTGAAATAACCGATTTTTAAGAAAGAGTACCTGTATGTTTAGTTTTTTCTCCCCTTTACCGATGATTGCAAAACGTTATATGTCATCTGTAGCCGCTGAATTCCGTTTGGCTAAAGCGAGCCAGACAGGCGAAATAATCAAAATTCTCTTAAAAAATGAACAGATGACAACCGAACATTTCTTGACGAATTTCAAAGACAAAATTGGTTGCCGCTATAGAAACACGTTATTTTTGGTAACAATGCCTACCAAACGGATCAATGGTGCATTTGAAGTCTTTCCAGGCCATAATTTGCTATTTTTTACCGATGAAAATGGCGCAGTTGATACGTCTGATGATGCATCCATCAGTAATAGACCTAATACTGCTGAAGTAATTGGGGAATATCCCCGTGTTCCAGACCAGCGTTTTAAAAACAAAGAGAATAAAGTGAAGTTGTATGCTCCAATGTTTACTTCAGTAGAAATGGAGTTTGCTGGTTGGTTAAAATATGCCAAAATCCAGTCGGGTTATCCGTTATATCTGCAGGCCTTGCCGGTAAGTTCGGAGGTGGCTAGTCAGATTAAAGGCAATATTGAGATAATAAAAGATTATAAGCGTTCTTATGCATTATTCAGTTACGTGGTCGATAAATATGAGAGGCGTTCTATCCCTGCCAATAATTGCAACCGTGCTGTGCAAGAGGCGGTTTTAGGTTTTTATTCAAAGGCGCAACTGCAAGATAAATCCTGTCAGGAAGCCGCTATTGAACTGGGAGGAGGATTTGCGGCTGATCCCAGGGAGCATCTGGCTCAGGCTGCATCTATAAAGCTCACTGATGGAATAGAGGCGTCGCCTATCCCAGAAGAAAATTATTATGCTTCGGCTACTTGTTAGATTTTTTCCGCAGCCAGCCGCTTAAATTACTGGTTAAGACATAAAAAACCGGGGTAAATAACAAGCCAAAAAAGGTTACCCCAATCATACCGCAGAATACCGCAACTCCCATAGCCTGCCGCATTTCTGCACCGGCGCCGGTTGCGATTACCAGCGGGAACACGCCGAGAATAAAGGCAAACGAGGTCATCAGAATGGGTCTGAGCCGTAATCTTGCGGCCTGTATTGCCGCTTTCCAGCGATTATTGCCTTGGTCCTCTAATTGTTTGGCAAATTCTACGATCAGGATTGCGTTTTTAGACGCCAACCCAATCAATACCATGAACCCGATTTGAGTCATAATATTATTTTCAGTATTGAGAATTTTCAGCCCAAAGAGCGAGGAAAAAAGACACATGGGAACAATCAAAATAACCGCCAACGGTAAAATCCAGCTTTCATACAAAGCAGAGAGCAACAGATAAACGAAGACAACTCCCAACGAAAAAGCAATCATTGACGTATTGCCGACCAATTTTTGTTGATAGGCCAATTCAGTCCATTCATAACCGATACCATCAGGCAGAATTTCAGCTGCCAGTTTCTCCATGGTAGCCAGAGCCTCTGAGGTACTATAACCCTGTTTTACATCGCCCATGACATCAATCGCCGGATAGAGATTATATCGTGGGAAGCGGGATGGGCCGGCGGTATTGGACATCGTGGCAACAGAACCGATTGGTACCATTTCACCCTGGCTGTTGCGTACTTTGAGGCGAAGAACGTCAGCCGGCGTGCGACGGTACTCAGCATCGGCCTGGGCTGTTACCCGGAACGTCCGGCCCAGGTAGTTAAAATCATTGACATACTTTGAGCCAAGATAGACTTCGAGTGCGCTTATCACATTCGCCACTGGAACACCCAGACGTTCCGCTTTTTCACGATCAAAGTCCAAATGCATACGCGGGGTAGAATTTTCAAACAGAGTAAATACCGATGTCGTTGCCGGCGCCTGATTCGCTTTTGCAATTAAATCCTGGGCGGCGGTCATTAATACTTTCGTGCCGCGTCCGCCTCTATCCTGCACCATCATTTTATAGCCGCCGCCATTGCCGATGCCGCGCACGGACGGCGGCGGAATAACAACAATAAAGGCCCCTTTTATTTTCGCCATTTCTGATCGGAGCTGATTCAGAATGGTATTATAACCAAGTCCGGCTTCATGGCGTTCATCAAATGATTTGAGGACTGGAAAAATTGCTGCAGCATTCGATGAGTTGGTAAAATTAGCGCCCGAAAAACCGGTAAAGGCAACCGCGTTTTCAATCCCTGGAATCGTTAACAGTTTTTTGGTGACTTGACGGACTATTTTATCGGTTCGGTCCAGGGATGCCCCTGTTGGCAACTGGATGGAAATAATGAAATAGCCCTGATCCTGGGCTGGAATAAAGCCTTGTGGAACCCATTTGAATAAAAACAGGGTAGTACTGATTAATACGGCATAAACGACTAACATTAGTGCCGAACGTCTGGTCATCGTGGCAACAATGGAGCCATAGCGATGAGAAATAAAATCCATAAACCGATTAAATCCCGCCAATGGCTTTTTCCACCAAATCGTGGTTTCCATGCTGGTAGAGTGTGGCTTAAGCAAGCGGGCAGCCAATGCCGGACTTAAAGTCAGTGAAACAAAAACTGAAAGCATGGTTGCAATTGCAACTGTTATTCCGAACTGCTTATAAAATTGTCCAGAGATGCCTTGAAGGAACAAGGTTGGGAGAAAAACGGCAACCAATACCAATCCAATCGCAACTAATGCTGAGCCAACTTCATCCATCGTCTTGCGAGCGGCTTCATAAGGTTTTAAGCCGTTGCTGATATTTCTTTCCATGTTTTCGACAACGACAATCGCATCGTCAACCACAATACCGATGGCTAGCACTAAACCAAACAGCGTCAGATAGTTGAGGGAAAAACCAATAATCTGCATAATGCCAAAAGTCCCAATCAGGGAAATGGGAATGGCGATAATGGGAATGATTGCCGCGCGCCAGGTCTGTAAAAATAGCAGAATAACCAGTACTACCAACACAATGGCTTCAAAAATAGTATGTTTTACCGCGTCAATAGACTGGGCGATAAAATCAGTCGGATCATAGGCAATATCGTAGGTCATCCCGGGAGGGAATTCTTTGGCCAGTTTTCGCATTGTGGCTTTGATTTTTTCCGCGGTAATCAGGGCGTTTGTTCCTGGGCGCTGGAATACCGGTAACGCAACGGCAGGGTATTTGCCAAGGTAGCCGCGGGTAAAATAATTTTCAGTACCAAGCTCCACTCGGCCTATATCTTTTAATTTGACGATACGGCCATCCTGCCCTGATTTAATAATGATATTTTCAAATTCAGACGGTTTAATTAATCGACCCTGCGTTTCAACATGATACTCAATGCCATATTGTCTAGGCTGAGGCTGATAATTGAGTGTGCCGCTCGCAACCTGGACGTTCTGAGAGCGAATTGCCGCTAATATTTCATCAGGCGTCAGCTCAAAAGAATTAATTAAATCAGGATTAAGCCAGATCCGCATGGCGTATGGACTGGCTCCGACAATGCGAGTATCGCCAACGCCCTGAATCCGTTTGATCTGATCAATAATATGGAGGACGGCATAATTGCCGATATAAGTTTGATCATAACGGCCATCAGGTGAAAACAGGTTAACAACCAACATCAAATCAGGCGAATTCTTGACGGTTGTGATCCCTAGCCGGCGAACTTCCTCTGGTAATTTCGGCTGAGCAATTGCAACCCGGTTTTGTACCAGTACCTGAGCCTGATCGAGATCAGTACCTAATTCAAAGGTAATATTAATCCGCAATTGTCCATCATCAGTGGCCTGTGAATCCATGTACAACATGTTTTCTACGCCGTTGATTTCCTGTTCAAGCGGAGTAGCAACCGTTTCAGCCACTGTTGTTGCATTGGCTCCCGGGTATTGGGCGTTGACCTGGATCGTAGGCGGTACAACGCGAGGATATTGTTCAACCGGTAAATTAAAATAGGACAAGCTGCCAATGATGACTACAATAATAGATAGAACAGCCGCAAAAATAGGCCGGGCAATAAAAAAATGAGAGATGTTCATAACAATTCCGCCTATTCCTTCAGGGTAGTCATTACCGGTTTTACTTCCTGATCAGGGCTTCGAATACGCTGAATTCCGCTGACAACTACTTTTTCATCGCCAGTTAAACCTGAACGAATAATATAAAAACCACTGTCGCGAATAGGACCCAAAGTCACATAGACCCGCTTTGCCCGGTTATTATTATCAACAACATACACAAACTGGTGTGATTGATCGGTATTAAGCGCGATATCCGGCAGCAAAATGCCTTCATACTCTTTACTGCCGATCAGGCGAACCCGGCCAAACAGGCCAGGATAAATAATTGCATCAGCGTTGGGAACAATGGCGCGTGCCTGAATGGTGCCTGTTCCGGTATCAACAACGTTATCAACGAAATTCATTGAGCCTTGATGCTTATAACTGTCTTCATCAGGCAATTTAATCATAATTGGATTAGGGCTTTCGGTGGAGCTTGGGCGTTTTCCGGAGCGATCAAGACGAATGTACTTGAGCAAGTCGTTCTGGCTTACCTCAAAATAGAAATAAATTGGATCAACTGAAACGATGCGGGTGAGAATGGTATCATCCATCTGAATCAAATTGCCCACACTGATGAAGTAGCGGCTGATTTTTCCGCTGATGGGCGCTTTAATCTCGGTAAACTCAAGTTGTAGCCTGGCATCATTAACCCGGGTTTCGGCCACTTGCATTTCCTGTTGGCGCTGGTCAATTGTTTCAGCCGAAATAAAACTGTCTTTTTGGAGTTTCAGCGCCCGTTCATATTGCTTTTTAGTCAGTTCAAATTGAGCCTGGGCGCGGTCAAGCGCATATTTGAAAGGGCGTTGGTCTATGATAAAGAGCACATCGCCTTTATTAACCATGTCGCCGTCTTTAAATTTGATTGCATCAAGGTAACCGGTAACCCGGGAGCGGATATCAACCCGTTCTATTGCTTCAAATCGTCCGGTATATTCATCCCATTCCGTAATTTTTTTCTTTAACGGCAAAGCAACATCCACTTCAGGCGCCTGCGCTTGTTGCGCGGATTGATTGCCCGAGTTGCAACCAGAAAAGTTAAGACAAAGCAGGGCTAAAAAACTGCTTCCAACCAGAATTCCTACCCTATTCATATGTATGCTCCCTGCAATGAAAATTGTCATCCCCGCGAAGGCGGGGATCCATCCATCAAACAAGGTAAGGAGCCTGCTTGAGAGATGGATTCCCGCCTTCGCAGGAATGACAGAATCCTTAATTTAATGGCTGTGAGGCTCTGTCTTAAATGCCATTTGATTATATAGCTAACCAACTCATCTAATACTAGCGTAAAAACCGCCTTAATAAAAATCTTCTTGTAATTCCCTGCAAGAGCCAGTAAGTTCAGAGTTTTTCTGAACCTCAGGTTTATATTGTGAGAGTAATAAGCTTTAATGCAAACGGCATAAGGGCTGCTGCCCGTAATGGTTTTTATGATTGGTTGCTGGCGCAGGATGCTGATTTTGTCTGTATTCAGGAAACCAAGGCACAAATTGCGCAACTGCTGCTGGAGCGAGAGTTATATCACCCGCTTGGCTATCATTGTGAATACTATGATGCTGAAAAAAAGGGTTACAGCGGTGTTGCCATTTACGCCCGCCACAAACCATTACGGATTGTAAAAGGAATCGGCTATGACTATTGTGATAATGAAGGACGCTACATTCAATTTGATTATCCGAAGTTAAGCGTTATCTCGCTTTATTTGCCCTCAGGCACCAGCGGCGATGAACGTCAGACCGTTAAATATGCGTTTCTTGAACGTTTTGCTGATCATTTGCAGGCTTTGAAAGCTGAGGGTCGTGAGCTCATTATCTGTGGCGATTATAATATTGCCCATAAAGCCATTGATCTAAAAAACTGGCGTGGTAATCAGAAAAATTCCGGTTTTCTGCCTGAAGAACGTGCCTGGATGGATCAATTATTTGGCTCAATGGGATTTGTAGATGCTTTTCGGGTTGTAAATCAGCAGGAAGAGCAATACACCTGGTGGTCGTATCGCGGACGTGCCTGGGAAAAGAATGTCGGGTGGCGTATTGATTACCAGGTAATTACTCCGGGGCTTATGGACAGTGTGCTAAGCGTTGCAATTCAGACTGAGGGGCGGTGGTCCGATCATGCTCCGTTAACAATCGATTATAAAGGGGAATGGTATGTTTAGGCTGGCAAGCTGGAATGTTAACTCTTTGAGTATTCGACTTGAGCATGTATTGACCTGGCTTGAGACAACCAATATTGATGTATTGGCACTGCAGGAAACCAAAACCGTTGATGAAAAGTTTCCGCTGCAAACCTTTACTGACCTTGGCTACCATGTGGTGTTTTCTGGCCAGAAATCCTATAACGGCGTTGCGGTCATCAGCCGGCATCCACTGACAGATATAGTGACTGATATCCCTGATCTGGAAGATCCCCAGAGAAGAATTCTCGCTATTTCTGTAGCGGGTTTGCGTTTGGTTAACCTGTATGTTCCTAACGGGTCTACAGTTGATTCAGAAAAATATTTATACAAACTGAATTGGTTACAGAAAGTAAAACAATTTCTTCAACAGCAATTACATGAATATCCTGAAGTAGCTGTTGTCGGCGACTTTAATATTGCGCCTGAAGACCGTGATGTTCATGATCCTGTTGAATGGCAAGGTTCGGTTCTGGTAAGCCCGCTGGAACGGCAGGCCTTTTCGGAATTCCTTTCTTTAGGATTACACGACAGTTTCCGGCTGTTTGATCAGGATGACGGTTTGTATAGCTGGTGGGACTATCGGGCGGCGGGCTTTAGACGCAACCGTGGTTTACGTATTGATCATGTCCTGTTAAATGAAACATTACGCTCAAAGTGTCTCAGTTCGCAAATTGATAAAATACCGCGCAAATGGGAAAGGCCTTCTGATCATGCCCCTGTTTGGGTGGAATTAACGCGCTAGTCCGCGCCTGACTTCGATTTATTTGAACTATACTTAGTAAACACCGGTTAGCCGTGAGTTAGTAATGGATAAAAGCAAGCTAGGCCAAACTCTGATAACTTTGAATATCGATGCCAGGACCATTCCTGGTCTTATTAACAACGAAAACCACAATCAGGAACAGATTGAACGCCTGATGTCCGATATGACTAAAGAACAATATGACCACGAGGAAATATTTGGTCAATTCTGTCAACTCGGCGCTTATATCGCTTGTCCGCCGGAAATGGCATTTGAATATTGTTCAAATGTGTTAAGTTTGGGTGAGTGGACATTCAGTATGCGTAATTTTGAATACATAGGGGGCCAAATCTGGCGTTCCGAGGAGCGCCTGGGTAAAAATACCTTTGTCTATACTAAGGTAAATGCTTATCCCGATTCAGGCGTGGTAGATTATTTATGTGCCTGGGATCAGGCTTTTGAATTATGGATGCGTTATTATTTCCGCTTTATCGATGCTCAACCTACACTGAATAAACCTGGTACAGTGGTACTTTGGACTAACTGCAAGCATCCATACTACGATCGCGCTACACCAGATTTGCCGGACTACATTAAAAAAGGCCACGAACAGACTAACCGAGCCTGGGTTGGCGATTTCTGGCACCAGTTTGATGCTATTCATAAAATTGAAATGAACAATCTCAAAAGAATTTTGGAGCATCGTTTTAAAGCAATGCACGCTGGTTTTATATGATAACTATTGCTGATTATTTAACTCGTTTTTTATACGAGTGCGGGGTTACTCACATTTTTGGCGTGAGTGGCGCTAACATTGAAGATTGCATCGATTCGGTTATTGCTTCAAAGTTACCGATAAAATTTGTGCTGGCCAAGCATGAGTTTAATGCGGCTTGTATGGCTGATGGCTATAGCCGGATTAATCGCCGATTAGGCGTGGTTTACGCCACATCTGGCGGAAGCCAGCTAAATCTCATTCCTGCCTTGGCTGAATCCTATGCTTCGCAACAGCCTGTTTTGGCAATACTTGGAATGCCCGTTACCAATCTTGCAGGGAAAGGCGCTTTCCAGGACGCTAGTGGTTTAAATGGCAGTCTCAATGGCGAGGCTCTATTTTCCTTGCTTGCGTCAAAATATTTTCACTGCCTGACCTCTGCTGATGAGTTTGCAACACAGCTGAAAAATGCTGTTAAAGCGGCTCTATCACCGCCATGCGGTACGGCAATTTTAATGATTCCCAAAGAACTGCAGCAGCAGAAGATCTCGTCGGTTTCTGTTGCCTGTCCGGATTCCATCTCCCCGGCAGAATTATTTAAGCCCGATGAGCGGCTTTATGATTTATGCCTTGCCGCCAAAGGCAAAACACTGGTTATTTTGGGGGAGGAAGTAAGGCGCCAGAATCTTGAGCAAGAGTTCTTAAGTGTAGTTGAGCGTTTAAATGCTTACGTAGCGGTGGTTCCAGAAGCAAAAGCAGACTATGACAATACCAATCCGCGTTTTGTTGGTGTAAGCGGGGTTGCTGGCCACCAGTCTGTAATTGAAACAGCGAATCAGGTCAAAACTATTTTCATTCTTGGCAGCCGGTTACAACTCATGGCCAGATTTGGTTTGGAGCCATATCTTCAAAGCCGGCAAGTTGTTTATTTAAATGAAAGCCCGCCGGCATTTGATATTGCTGCCGCACAACAAAATGGTTTTATCCAGGATCATCACTTAAAGCAGTGCCTGACGTGGTTAGCAGAAACATTACCGGTTTCAGTTGAACCATTATTGCATCCGCGGCAAGTGCGTTACGAGCCGATCCGGTATCTTGATAACAGCAGAACGTCTTCACTGAATTTTGAATCAATTTTTCAGTTGCTTGATAATTATATACAGCGTACTGATATTGTATATGCCGATGCCGGGAATACCGGAGGGGGCGCATTGCATTATCTGAAAGGCGGGCAGTATTTTGGTATTGCGCTTGGAATGGGCGGGATGGGGTATGCCTTGGGCGCCAGCATAGGCAGCAGTATCAGAGATAATACAATAAGCTGGTGTATTGCTGGTGATGGCGCTGTATTAATGCATGGCATGGAAATTCATACGGCAATAGAAGAAAATTTACCGATTCGTTTTATTATCTTGAATAATAATGCGCATGCCATGTGCTATACCCGAGAACATTTGTATCTCGGTACAACAGGAACATTCAATGTCTTTCGAGAAAGCCGTTACGGTCAGGGATTTGCCCATTTATTTCCCGGCTTTTATAGCCATGATGTAAAAAATATCGCTGAACTTGAAAATCATTTGAACTATTTACGCGGCTATAATAAACCGGCATTACTCTCTCTTGAAGTTGACTGCAAGGAGCTGCCGCCGTTTGCTCCTTTCCTGCAGCGGCTTAAGGAGCTCAAATCATGAAGGCAAAACTGATTCATGTGACTAATTTTATGCCTGAACGGATCATTAATAATAAAGCGTTACAACAGTCTTCGAAACAGGTCGATAGTGTGGGCAATAACCCTTTTTTTAAGGGCGTGGAAGAGCGGCGGTTTGCAAGTCCTGATTATAGTTCCGCCGATCTGGGTGTTGAGGTACTGAAGAAATTACTGGCCGAAACGGGCGTTGCGGCGGATAAAATTGATTTGATTATTATCAGCAGTATTTTCAATGATAGTTTTTGGCCGTCCATTGCATCAACAGTGCAGTATCGCGCAGGCGCCTGTAATGCAAGTTTTATTACTATAGATACCAGTTGCTGCTCATTTATTACCGGATTGCGTACAGCGGCTGCTTATATTCATTCTGGACAATGCAAGACGGTGGCTGTTTTGACAGTCACCAATTTTATATCCCGCCTGGCAGATTTTCAGCTTTCACCCCGTTCAGTTGTATTAGGGGATGGCGCTGCAGCTGCGTTAATGCAAGCGAATAAACAGGATTCGATCCTTGCTGTTGATGAAAAAGCCTTTGGTCAGAATTATGGTTTAATGCGTTTTGAGCCAGAAGAGATCAATGGCGTTTTTTACAATTATTGGGAACGGGGGTGTGGTCCAATAACGGTTAATTTTACTAAAGAATCGCTTGACCGTATTCGGCAAAATGCTTTTGATATTGTGCCGCAAATGATTAATTCTGTACTTGTAAAGGCGGGTTTAACAATAGCTGATATTGGTTGCTTTATTACACATCAGCCTAACCAGTTATTTCTCGATGTCTGGCGAAAGAAACTGGGGATTACACAGCAGCAAGCCCACGATACATTAAAAAAATATGGCAATATGTTTCAAGGTTCTATTTCCGTAACCCTGGCTGATGCTATTGAAACCAAACGAATAACCGCTGGTGAGAAGGTTGTTTTGGGAACCTTTTCAAATGGCGGCGATTTTGGCGCCGCGATAGTTTTGCAATTATAATTATGCTGAATCAGCCGCTAAAAAAGGCATCCCGAGCAAAAGAAGTAAGCACTGGATTCTGAATGTTCAGGTAAAAAAATTGATTTGACTGTACTATTCTGGTAATCTTGCTCGTCATTATATTGCGAATATGGTGCCTGGCACTGGATCAGGTGGCGATATTCATTTTTAAACATTAGAGAGTGGTATTATGAGAGATTCGATTCATCCAGATTATCAGGGTGTTAAAGTCATATGCAGTTGTGGTAATTCTTTCCAGACACGTTCAACTTTGAAAGGTGAACTCACCGTTGAGGTCTGCGATCAGTGCCATCCTTTTTATACTGGTAAGCAAAAACTGGTAGATACTGGCGGCCGTGTACAGAAATTCCGTGATCGTTACAAGCAACGCGAAAAAACAAAATAGTTTCCGTTTGTTCTGTTGTGTATATTAAAACAAGTTCCGACTGATACAGTAGATTTGTATAAATATGGCGCGGTCTTTATGCGCCATTTTTTTTCAAAAATCCCTATTCATATTTCAAAATTTTTTATATGATTTTCAGCCGGTTTGTCTGAATGAGAGTAAGCATTTTGGATGATAAAGAATTATTAAAACAACGTGCGTTGCATTATCACGAGTTTCCCACTCCGGGCAAGCTTGGGATACATGTGACCAAGCCGACCAATTCGCAAGATGATTTGAAGCTGGCATATACTCCCGGTGTTGCAGAGCCTGTGTGGGAAATTGCCAAAAATCGTGAAAATGCTTATCGTTATACAGCAAAAGGAAATCTGGTTGCTGTGATGACAAACGGTACTGCAGTGCTTGGGTTGGGTGATGTAGGCGCGCTTGCCAGTAAACCGGTAATGGAAGGGAAGGCTGTGCTGTTTAAGCAGTTTGCCGATATCGATGTATTTGATATTGAAATTGATGCTGATAATCCCCAGGCTTTTATTGCGACCGCAAAACGAATATCACCGACATTTGGCGGTATTAACCTTGAGGATATCAAGGCTCCAGAGTGTTTTGAAATAGAACAGGCTTTGATTGAGCAGCTCGATATACCGGTGTTTCATGACGATCAGCATGGTACAGCCATTGTTGTGGCGGCGGGTTTGCTGAATGCGCTGGAATTGCAGAATAAAAAATTGTCTGATGTAAAAATAGTTTGTATCGGAGCTGGTGCTGCCGGTATTGCCTCCATGCGGCTATTGGTTGCCATGGGTGCAACTAAGGAAAACATGCTGCTGCTTGATAGTAAAGGCGTTATTCATGCTGGCAGGGAAGATCTTAATGCGTATAAATTTGCGTTTGTCCGCACCACTGATAAACGTACACTTGCTGATGCGCTTGTTGATGCGGATGTATTTATTGGTGTAGCCAAACCGGATTTACTCAATGCCGAGTTATTAAAGCTTATGGCTCCAAAGCCGGTAATTTTTGCCTTATCAAATCCCGATCCGGAAATACGGCCTGAAGTGGCGCGTACAATTCGTGATGACCTGATTATTGCTACCGGCAGAAGCGATTATCCGAATCAGGTAAATAATGTACTTTGTTTCCCATACATTTTCAGGGGGGCGCTGGATGTGCGTGCCACCTGCATCAATCAGGCCATGCAAATTGCTGCTGTGGAGGCAATTCGCCAATTAGTACAAGAGCCTGTTCCACAAATAGTTAAGGATAACTACCCTGGTGTTGATAACTGGGAGTTTGGCCCGGAATACATTATTCCCAAACCCATCGATCCTCGTTTAAGAGAACGCGTCACGCAGGCTGTTGCCAAAGCAGCACGAGCCAGTGGCGTAAGTCGCGTAGATCATTCCTGATTCCTGGTCTCTGGAAGATCGTGCTTAACCAATACGTTAAGGAGTTTGTTTTGCATAGTACAAATGGTAAGAAGTATTTACTAATGGCTTGGCTAATATGTGGCCTGGGTGCTATTTATTACAGCTATGAGTATTTTCTAAGGATTTCGCCAAGTGTAATGGAACCTGCTTTGCGAGAGCATTTTAATTTGTCAGCGACTGGTTTTGGGTTATTATCAGCATTTTATTATTATGCTTATGTGCCTATGCAGTTGCCAGTAGGCGTACTGCTTGACCGTTATGGTCCCAGGCTATTGCTGACTATTGCCTGTATGGTTTGCGTTATTGGGACATTTTTATTTGCCTCTACCTCTATATTCTGGGTTGCTGCTACAGGCCGTTTCCTGGTTGGGTTCGGTTCGGCTTTTGCTTTTGTCGGCGTATTGAAACTGGCAACGATCTGGTTGCCGGAAGACAAGCTGGCGATGGTTTCGGGTATGGCGGCTGCATTGGGAACAATTGGGGCAATGATTGGCGACAATCTGCTGGGGCATCTGGTAAGACAAGTTGGCTGGAGTACAACAGTCAATTTAACCGCTTATTTTGGAATTGGCCTGGTGTTTGTTTTATGGTTTGGCATTCGCGATCGCAAAGGTTCGCAAAAAACCAGTGGAACAATTCATTCATTCCGCAAAAGCATGATCGATCTGGGCATTATTTTAAGTAACCGTCAGATCTGGATAAATGGCATGTTTGGTTGCCTGGTATACCTGCCAACCACAGTATTTGCCGAGTTATGGGGTATTCCCTACCTGAAACATGCACACGATCTGACGCAGGGCGATGCTGATTTTGCCAATTCCTTATTATTCCTGGGCTTTACCATTGGCGCACCTTTAATGGGCTTAATTTCAGATAAGCTCAAACGCCGCAAGCTGCCTATGCTGTTTGGCGCAGCCGGTGCTGCAATCATTATGATGATCGTGCTTTATATGCCAGGATTGAGCCTGTTTAATCTTAATTTCCTGATGTTTACTCTTGGTCTTTTATATAGCGCGCAATGTATTGTTTTTGCGGTTGGCCGTGAGTTGAGTCCAAACGAAGCCGCCGGTACAGCCATGTCAATTACCAATATGATTGTTATGCTGGGTGCAATGTTCCTGCAACCGCTGGTTGGTAAATTACTTGACTTCAGCCTGGCTACACACGCTGCAGCCTTGCCGGTTGGCAGTTTGTCAACAGAGAAGCTGCAACAGTTTTATACAGCTGATGATTATCAATTCGCATTGTCAATTATTCCTTTAGGGATAATCATTGCGGCCATATTGACGTTTTTCCTGAGAGAAACTTACGCAAATGCAAATAATTAATAATATCAGCAGAAAGCAGGCATTGTTTGGCAGCCTTGTTTGTGCGGTAGGCGCTTTTTTCTACTGCTATGAGTTTGTGCTCAGGATTATACCAGGTGCTTTGCAGAGTGAGTTAAGCGCAGCTTTTGGCCATATTTCAGCAACGACGTTTGGCCAGCTGTCCGCTTTTTATTACTTTGCCTATTCACCTATGCAATTGCCAGTCGGCATGTTGATGGACCGCTACGGCCCCAGACGATTATTAACCTTCGCCTGCTTCTGTTGCGCAATTGGTTCATTAATGTTTATGAATACTTCATCTATGCTGATAGCAGGCAGTGGCCGGTTTTTAGTTGGGTTCGGCTCTTCATTTGCCTTTGTTGGCGTGCTTTCGCTGGCAATGCGGTGGTTACCTAAACGCTACTTCTCCCTGGTGGCAGGTTTAATCACTACGCTTGGAATGCTTGGCCTGGTCTATGGTGAAGTCAAGATAACCGATATCGCCGTATCAATGGGTTGGCAACATGTCTTATCACTGATGGTGACAATCGGTGCTGTACTGACCGTACTTATCTTTCTGGTTGTCAGAGATAGCCCCGAAGGGCACGTTAACCACAAGCACCCGTTGCCCGAGTTTTTTGAGAATGTCTGGCATGTTCTTACTTCCCCTCAAGTGTGGCTAATCGGTTTCGTCGGCGCCTGTTTATACACTTCGCTGTCTGTATTTGGCGAGCTATGGGGTAAAAGCTACCTTGAACAGGCTCATCATCTGACAAAAGTAGAAGCGGCAAGAACTGTGTCGGCCATGTTTTTAGGATGGGCGGTTGGTGCGCCGGTGGCGGGCTACCTGTCCGATCGGAGCGGCAGAAGGGTATTGCCTTTGGTACTGGGAGCAGTGATGGGACTGATATGCATCAGTATTGTACTGTATTGCCCTGGTCTTTCTTATGTCAGCCTGAATATCCTGCTATTTTTGTACGGCCTGTTCAGCGCAACCGAAATTATTGTGTTTATTATGGCTAAAGAAAATAGCGGTGCCAAATTGTCTGGTACTGTCTTTGCTGCTACTAATATGATTGTGACGCTTGGCGGTGTGGTTTTCCAGCCTCTGGTCGGGAAATTACTCGATTCTTTTGGCGACAGCCATGTGGTAGCAGGCGAGCATATTTATTCAGTAGTCGATTACCAACTGGCATTGTCCGTGCTGCCAATTTCCCTGCTATTGGTTATGATTCTGGCGTTCTTTATGAAAGACTCCCGCTCCAATAATCACTAACCTTGATATTGAAAAAAAGCGTAGGTTGGGTCGTTTGACCCAACAAAAATATTCCTGGCCTTCCTCACCCTCTAAAAATCGCCACTAACTCATTAACCGGAACACGTTTCTCCCCATTACAACTAATAAGGCGTTCAACAGGAAAAGAAATAATATCACCCGATCGGTAATGAAAGCGGGTAAACTCAGTATCATGGTTAGATATAATAACAGTACACCCTTTTTCAGCACTGGCTATCGCAAGCCCAACCAAATCAATCTGATCCTGCTCAGTAAATTTTTTGCCAATATACGCAGAAAAATTAGCGCTTGCGGATAAGGGAACATAAGGCGGATCACAGTAAATTACATCACCGGGCTGGCTCTGCTGAAAAGTTTGCCGAAAATCGGATTTGATAAATTGAGCGGCCAGACTTTTTGCCAGAAAAAATTCCATTTCATTGCGGGGAAAATAGGGGCGATGATAAAGGCCAAATGGCACATTGAATAAACCTTGCTGGTTATACCGGCATAACCCGTTATAACCATGGCGGTTTAAATAAAGAAACAATGCCGCCCGCCGTTTGGATGCACGCAATTGATTAAATTCAGCACGTAATAAATAGTATTTTTCAGCACAATTATTTTCAGGAATGAACAACTGGGCACAATAATCAATAAAGCGGGTGCCTTGGGTTTGCAGGCACTGAAATAACATAACCAAATCGTTATTTTGTTCAGCCAACAGGTATTCAGTGTAATCGGAGTTTAGAAAAATGGCGCCAGAGCCGGTAAACGGTTCAATAAGGCGGTTACCGGCTGGTAAGGCTGCCAGTATTTTATCAAGACAGCGGAATTTGTTGCCGGCCCATTTTAAAAAAGGTTTGGTTTTTTGCATGAATTCAAATTACTGCGGTAAAACGGGTTATTTTTATTGCCGTTAGTATGACTTAATCTTGTCAAAACAGCTAGTGGCTTTACTCCTATTGCTTGCATACCATGGCAAGATCGCACAAAATACCCCTACTTTAATAAATGAGTTTTAGATGTGGATGAATTAGCCGAAATCCTGAGACCCTCCTGGGGCTCTGAACAATGGATTCTTGAAGGTTGGAATATAATCAGTGCTGAAGAGAAAGCAATCATTAAAGGCAGAATTGATGAATTGTTTTGTGACGGTTTGCCCTTTGAGCTCAAACATCCCAAAGTCCTCTATATATATGCTTTCTCCCTATTAGCCCAGCTGGAAGTATTGGCTATTCAGGTGCCGCTGAAATTCGAATCGCGTATGTCAACACCGGAGCATCGCGCTGCCATGCGACAGCAGTTGCTGGATGAGATATTTCACGGTCTGGTGTTTACTAAAATCCTATATATGCTCTGTGAACCTCATGCGAGGCCGCCTGCGTATAATGAAAATATTGAAATTACCTGTAATTTTATCCGTAGTGAAGAATGCCCTAAAGTTGCCATCATGTTGCTTAACCTGATTGGCGAGGGCTGGATTGAAGAGATTTTTTATAGTTTCGAACGTCAGCAGATTGCACCTAAAGTATTTGCCAAAATCATAGAAGACGAACATCGCCATGTATGCGAGGCTGATTTGTATCGTGATATAGGTATGCCTGCTCTGGAAGAGGTTCAGCCCAAACTGGCCTATCTGGAAGAGCAGTTGCTGATGAATATTTTCAGTCAATATAAATATATGTTCTCCGTCTGTACGTTGTTAGGTCCTAAAGGCACGACAGAATTTACTCAGGCCCTACAGCGCAAGCATCAGCAACAGTTGCAGAAAATTAATCTTGAGCCGAGCGAAAACTGGAAGTTTTATGTAAAGTTTACCAATGACTTATCGCCGCGCATTCAGGATTTTACCAAGGCTCATCTTGAAGTTCCAATGTCGCCTATCCGTAAAGTATTCCTGACGCAATGGAATGATCCTGGCGATCCGACTATGGTTGGGCAATTTGATATTGATGTCAGCGCTATTGATTTTTTCAGTAAAAAATATCCGCCAGAAACGATTACTACTTTGATGTTGCAGACTATCAGTATTGGCTTGGCGGAAAATGATCCGTTTCGTATTTTTTTGAGTATGAAAAGATTATACCAGGCAGAGAAAGCGTATACGGGTCTGATTGTGAAATTACCCGACTGCGGTGATCAGATTGGTATGATTGTCTTTGAAAACTGCCATCTGATGACCCTGCGTGAGTTGGCATTAAGGATTCGTTCAGCTATGCGGATGATGGTCTATTGCTACCAAAAACGCGCCCAGCTGGAAGAGATGTATCCCGAGTTGCTTGAGTATTCCGAGACCTATCTGTATAGCCTGTTTAATGACAGCTATGGTTATCCTGTACCCGGGATGCCTGTCGTGTCGTTAAGTAATATCGGATTTTGCGGTTATACCCAATCAAAATCGCCTCTGCGCCGAAACGAGGCCATGAAGTTTACCCTTATGGAGGTGCAGCGTAAGCCTGTCTGGGATAATGAAACCAATCAATTTAAGCCGCGCGATATGTTGCCCGTCTCAATCAGTGCCGACCATCGGATTTTTGACGGTAATTTACCCATTCCCCGCGTGACTGTTGATTACTTTAATAAAATGTTCAGCAAAATGTTGGAAGAGCAGGAACTGCCGGTAACCAAAACCGATCCCGAGCTGGAGAGTCAACTGGCCAAAGCAGTAGAAAAGATGATAATACGCAGCCCGGATACAGCATACGCAGTTTTATACGGCCTGCAAACCTATTGGCTTGATTTTGTCTCAATGCACGAACTCTTTAACCACCCTTTACTAAAAGAAGCTGCAGATTACTACAGTTAAAATTTCGTGAGAAAACGTTGGGCGGTAAAGCCCAACATTCCAGTTACGTTAGACTCGCCAAAACCAGCAAAAACACGGCTACCAACCCCATAACTCCCAACATCAACTGCCCCCCAGGCACCAGATGCAAACTGACATCGCCATCAGTACGCCGGGCTTGCCATGCCATAGCGGAAGGCAGCAACAACAGCAACATCACGCAGCATATACCGGCATAATTAAAGGCCTGAATATAAATGCCGGGATTAATCAGAACGACAGCCAGCGGCGGTACAAAAGTCAGCAACAAAGTTGTTTTCCCCTGCAAGCCGGTTTTCTTAAGAGTCAAGCCATCCGCCAGAAAATCAAATAATCCGATAGATACGCCAAGAAAAGCCGTGATCATGCAGATCGAGGTAAAAAATCCAAAGAATCCAGTAATAATCTTGCTTTGAATAACATCGCTTAACGCATCAGTCAGGCCGCTGGTGGCATGCTCTGTGTGCATCAGGGCGATAAGGCCATTGCTGCCATCCCGTTGGATAACGCCCATAATCACCGCATCCCATACAATATAACAGACTAGAGGGATCAACGAGCCAAACAAAATAACCTTGCGTAAAGCTGCCGCATCATCATTAAAATATTCGCGCAGGCTTGGAACAATAGAAGCAAATCCAAACGAACTGACTAAAATCATCAAACTGCCGGTAATTGCCTTGGCAGTACCGCCGCCCAGCATAAGCGGATCAATATGTGGGCTGATAATAACCACTAATAACAGGTAAACGCCCAGTTTACCGAACATCAAGCCGCGATTAACATAGTCAACCGCTTTTATTCCACTGTATACAACCAGGCTGAAAATGGTGGTAAATAGCAGGGTAGTAACCCAATTAGGCAAATCAATTGATGCCCGGCGCAACAATCCTCCAAGCACATCGCTACCGCCAGAAATATAGGCTGCCAGCAGGGTGTAAAGCAGAAGCAGGTAAGATATCCAGGCAATGATCTGACCAGGAAGTCCCAATGTGCTTTTTGCCATCGAGACCATATTACTGCCAGCAGGCAAACGCAGGTTTACCTCTAGTATCAGCAAGGCGCCAATAGTCATTACAAGCCAGCAGGTAACCAGAAAAAAAATTGAATTAGTGAAGCCGACTTCAGCCGTTGAGACAGGAAGGGCAAGCATACCTCCCCCGATTGAAGTACCGACAATCAACAGAATGCCACCGATAAGTTTGGATTTTGACACAGCATTGACTCTTGTATAAAAATAATACAATATGTTAATTTATTATGACAAAAAAGTCAATATCCCAACTGTTTATTCTGCCAAAACCTATAATTTTTGTCACGTATTATAATGAATGTGGATCCGTTCCTGCCCAACATGCCTCTTATTGGATGCGCCCTCTACGTTTTTAATCAATTTTGAACTATAATTTCCATACTGTCATACGGAAATAAAGACAAAATTCTCGCATTCACAGCCAAAATAAGGAAACATCATGCCAATCGAAGACATTTTAATAACATATGAAAACAAATCGAAAGACCCTTATTATGCAAATTATAGCCCGCTTCAATGCGCTATTTTTGATGGTGCGTTAGAAGATGCTCAAGCTCTTATGCAACACTATAAGGCTAATAAGACGTTAAATGATCAATTAAGCTTCGTAGCCAACGATACTAAAGAGAATATTCTGCAAATCGCTATAAAGCACCCAAAAGTTCTGGAATACTGTTGCCAGACAATCAAGGGCGCTAATCCATGGTTGTTTACCAAATTGGTTGAGCATAAAGATATTGGCCAGGACAACCTTTTTCACCAGATTGTCGAATTTGGCAGAGTTGAATCTTTCAAGCTATTGAAGCCTGTTTTGGATACCTATGTAAGGCCAGGCAAAGTGCAAGAATTATGGCTACAAAAAAATGAGCACAAGGAAACACCCGCAGACATTCTGCATAATTATGAAGGTTCAAAAACAATTCAACAGATGCAAGCAAAAAATTATATTACGCCAGAGGATGCGAAAGCAGCGTCCAAATGTCGTACAAATCTTGAAGCCGAATTCCAGGAAATTCTACCCGAGCCACCCAAAACTGGCATGTCAATGTAATCATGAGCGTAGATACTATGTAGAAAAGAAAAGCCAATAAGGTTATCTTTTGTCAATTTTTAATCCACTACGATAAAAGGAGACAAAGATGACCTTATCGGCTAAAGAGCATGTTACACCAAAAGGCGCTATTTTGTACATGGCGTTAGAGTTATCAAACACTAAATGGGTGATAGCGTTTGGCACAGGAACAAAGACCAGGAAAGTAACGATTGAAGCGAATGATATCGCTGGGTTGCAGGCGGAATTGAAGGTAGCCCAAGAGAAACTGAAATTAGAGTCTGTGAGCGAGGTAGTGAGTTGTTACGAAGCCGGCCGAGACGGATTTTGGTTACATCGGTGTTTGGAAAAGCATGGAATCAAGAATGTGGTAATTGATTCATCCAGTATCGAAGTGAGTCGGAAATCGCGTCGAGCGAAGACCGATGGCCTGGATGCGTCGCAATTGTTAAAGCAGCTAATAAGCCACGTGCGGGGCGATGTTAAATTTCATGTGGCCCGGGTGCCGAGCGAGGAGGAGGAGGACCGGCGTCGGATGCACCGGGAACGAGGCCGGTTAAAGAAAGAGCGCACGAGCCATACGAACCGTATCAGAAGTCTGCTGAACTTATATGGGATAAAGTTCAGCGGAACAAAGGATTGGACATCTTACCTGACGGCGGTAAAAGATTGGCAGGGGAATCCGCTATTGACGCACCAGAAGGAGGAACTACTTCGCGAAGTAAAGCGCCTGGAGTTGGTGGAATCGCATTTGAAGGCGTTGGAATCGCGAATGCAGCAGTTATTAAAGGAATCGCCAGAGCCAGTCTATCGCCAGATAGAGCAGCTCAAACGGTTAAAAGGGGTTGGCGATGTGAGCTCCTGGATGCTTA
>NZ_JBHSAB010000003.1:0-42582 GCF_042649825.1 Legionella dresdenensis
CTTAAATAAATTTAATCTGTAAATACATTAGACAATGCTACATGTCAAAATTAAATGGAAATAGTACTAGGATACAGCGATCAATAAGCATGGTTGTTTCACCAAATACTCCATTTTCTGATAATTTCATATTTGACAACATCAATCTTACGCATCGGTTTAGCAGTCCTATAAATACTGCCGATTCAAACTTTTGATATTCTTTAAATGCTGGAGACATGGGGTCTAATGAACCAATAAAATTAACAAAGATAGCTACATGTCTATACCATTCATAAAAAAGCTCATCATAATCGTTTGTTTTTTTCGAGTTCTCAAAAAGTTGATTGATTAAGTCTGGAGGTAGGGGCACAGTCATAAAAATTCCATTTTAATTTATAGCACTACTCCCAATTATAGCAAAAGCTTATTGTCTCCTAATTTATAAATTGATAGACATTCATTTTAACCCCTTTTAACATGTCTTTTAAATCGCTAAACATCGTTGCTCACTATGTTCTGGATGAATGGCTGGAGGAAACTGTAATCCCGCTGATGCGAGGTAAGGTAAAGGTATTCCGATATGCCGACGATCTGGTCATCTGTTGCCAATACGAAACAGACGCACAACGACTGAGAAACGTACTTGGTAAACGGCTATCCAAATACCGTCTCAACCTCAATGAAGAGAAAATGAAAATGGTTCCATTTTCGAAGAGGAAGCAACGCCACGGAACCAAACAAGGTTCATTTGACTTTCTGGGTTTCACGTTCTATTTGGCCAAGTCCTGCCGAGGGCGGACAATTCCGAAGCTCAAGACGAGCGGAAAACGCTACCTAATCAACAAGCCTTTTTATCAAGTACCCAAGTCTGAAAAGTGATTGAAGATTGGTAATGTTGGGTCAGACGACCCAACCTACAAAAATTATCCGGCACCAAGTTATGGGGAGGATAAAAAGTATTAACTAAATTAATACCTTATGGAAATTTTAGGACGAGGGAGAATAGCATTAGATTAAATTTGTTTGAAATTTAAATCTATTATTTGCTGCGTAATTCAGTTTTCGTGGTGAAGCTATCCTTGTTTTCTACCCGATCAATAAACAAAATGCCATCAAGGTGATCGACTTCATGCTGTATGATGCGGGCTTCAAGGCCGTTGGCCTTTTTAGTAATTAAATTGCCTTCAAGATCATAACCACTGTATTCAATTTCAAGCAGCCTGGTTACTTCGCCCATTATGTCGCCGCAGTTAAGACAGCCTTCATACCCTGTTTCAATTTCGTCAGACAGTTTTTTGAAGGCCGGGTTAATTAATACTGTATCAGGAATTGGATGATCCACTTTTCTGCTTTGGGTATAGTCTGTGCCGAATACAATAATACGTTTGTTGATTCCTATCTGCGGAGCGGCTACACCCACAGCATTTTCTTTTTGCATAATAGTAATTAATTCATTGGCAAGCTCTTTTAACCAGTCGCTGCCAAATTCAGCAGAAGAAACGGGTTCAGCTATTCCTCTTAATAGGGGGTTATCTTGTTCAAGTAGTGTTTTCATAGTTCTCCTGATATTGGTAGCCTGCTTAGTGCATATTCTATCAGAAGAAAATACAATAATTTATTTTTTTGTGAATTAAATGCCTAATCATGATATTCAATTTTCAAGATTTATTAAGATAAACGCCCGTCTTTGCAGTAAGCCCCTTCCTTTAGAGGTTTTTTGCAAACCCTCAGATGCCAGGGATGGCATCTGGGAGCGTCAGGATGACTTCATGCGTGTTTGCAAAAAACCTCTAAAGGAAGGGGCTTACTTGCACTGAACTTGCAGGCAAAAAAGGTTGTGGTCGGCGCAGAATTCCGTGTCGAGCTTTACAGCAACCTGCAGGCAAGGCTACATATGCTGTGCCAAAGCCATAAGGAAATTACATTTAATTTGACAGATATTGTTGCAGAGGCTTAAATTGATAAACGCTGATGTTAAATAAAAAAGGATTTTTTATATGCCGTACAATGACTTACGCGATTTTCTTGACAGGTTGCGCGAAGAAAATGAATTAATTACGGTATCGCGTAAAGTTGAGCTGGCATTTGAAATAGGGCAGGCAATGCAGAAATCAGCCGCTGTTTCAGGCCCGGCGATTTTGTTTGAGAATAATGGAACCCCCTATTCGCTGGTTGGAGGGATTTATAACTCCAGAAAAAAAGCGTTGCTTGCATTTGAAGCCACTGAGGAAAACGTATTTTCCAGGATTTTGCAAGGGTTAGCAAAGCCTATTGCGCCGATCTTAATAGAAAACGCGCCAGTTCATGAAAATATTATCCATAGAGAAGACGTTGATTTGGCCAAACTGCCTGTTCCTCAATATAGTCCAGGAGATGGCGGCGCTTATATTACTTCTGCAATTGTAGTGAGCAAGGATCCTGAAACCGGGATTACTGATATGGGTAACTACCGTTTTCAGGTCATTTCAAAAAATACGCTTTCCTTTCTGGCCCAGCCTAATCACCGTTTTGGTAAACATATTGCCAAAATCCTGAAAATGGGTAAAACGCACTATGAGGCAGCGTTGGTGATCGCGGTTGATCCGTTGATGGTGTATGGTTGCCAGTTTCAAGTATCGGAAGATACCGATGATTTTGCATTTGTTGGCGGTTTACGGCAAAAAGCTGTCGAATTGGTTAAGTGTAAAACTATTGATTTACAAGTGCCGGCACATGCGGAATTTGTGATTGAAATCAGTATTGATCTTGCGCAAACAGTGTTTGAAGGGCCGTTAGGTGAATATACCGGTTATTATACGCCTGGTTCGAATAAACCCGTTGCCACGGTAAGGGCGATAACTCACCGTAATAATCCAATCTTTCAAGCCTTGTTAACGGGTGTACCACCCACTGAAAATCATATTTTAAAGCAATTGCCTTTTGAGGCATCGTTTTATCAACGGATGAAGCAGCTATTTCCAACAATCCAAAAGGTAGCAATTCCTCCTTCCGGCGGCGTATCTTTTTATATTGTGATTGCTATGGAACCGCGTTTTTCAGGCGAGGCGCGTCAGGCAATGCTGGCTGCCATTGCTTCTAATATGCGCCCCAAGTTAGTGATTGTGGTGAATACAGATATTGATGTACAGGATCCCGCCCAGGTGGAGTGGGCGCTGGCATTTCGTATGCAGCCGGCGGAAGATGTGACACTGATAGAAAATGTACCTGCCGGACCTCTTGATCCCTCTGTTTCGGACGCAATACCGCTTGATCAGCGCCTGGGATCGGCAATAGGGATAGACGCGACTTATCCGGTAGGGGCAAGAGTGAGTTCAGGAGATTCGAATCAAACGGAGGAAACAGCGGCCGGGCAAGGACTTTATTTTAAGGTCGCTGAAATACCAGGCTGGGAAAGCTATAATTTTCCAGAATTAGCTGAATTTTTAGATAAGGAAAGATAAAAATGGCAATGATAGAGCATGAAATAACCATTAACGCGCCTGCAGAAAAAATATATAAGGCATTGAGCAGCCTGGATGGCTTGCGCAGTTGGCATACGGCGGTCATTGAAGGCGAACACAAACTTAATCATAACCTGACTCTTAAAGGTAAAGACAAACCGATTTTTGTATGGAAGGTAACCGATCTGGATCCCAATCACCGTTTAGAATGGGAATGCGTGCAAGGGCCGGGCGATTCAGTGGGAACCAAAGTCGCTTATTCAATTTCCAAAACAAAAGATGGACGCGCATTAGTCGAGTGTAGTCATACGGATTGGCCGCATACTCAAGGCAACTACAAAAAATGCAATACGCTGTGGGGAATTTTGCTGCATCATTTGAAAAACTATGTGGAAACGGATGTCTCCATGCCTGCTTTTTAATCAATGAGGATAACGAAAATGTCCCAGAAAAGCCTTGAGCAATTTGTAAATGATTTGGATGCGGCGGGTTTTCTTGTCCGGATTAGCGAAGAAAAACATGTTGATGAACTGCCGGGTATTATGGAAGCTAATCCATTAAAAGCGGTGTTAGTAGAAAAAATTAAAGACTGTGATTTTCAGTTTTTGGCGAATGCTTATTCAAATCAGGATATGTATGCCTGGGCTCTGGATTGTAAAAAGAATGAAACAGGAGCAAAAATAACCGAGCTCGCTACAAGGAGAATCCCTCCTGTTTACGTTAAGGATGCGCCATGCAAAGAGGTTATTCTTAAAGGCGATGAAGTGGATCTCACTAAACTGCCGCTTTTTCTGCACCATGAACGCGATGGTCATGCTTATACCAACGATAATCTGGTAATCAGTAAAGATCCGGATACCGGAATTACAGACTGGGGCATCTACCGCAGTATGTTCCGCACCAAAAATGAAAAAAGTCTGGATATGACGTGCTCTTCGCATCGTCAGCGTCTCAACGCTTTAAAAGCGCAAAAAAATGGTAAAAATCTGCCAATGGCGATTGTGATTGGCGGTAATCTGATGGATAAAATTGCAGCCTTGACTTCGGTGCCGTCTGATGTGGACGATTGGGATGTGCTGGGCGGAATTTATGGTGAACCTGCCAAACTTGTTCGCTGTGAGACAATTGATTTATATGTACCTGCCCATGCGGAAATTGTTTTGGAAGGGGAATTATTAGCCACTGAAGGCTGGACCCATGATGAAGGGCCATATGGTGAATTTACCGGTATGTATGGCGGCGGGTTAAAACAGAATCCAATATTTAAAGTACACTGCATTACCCATCGTAAAGGCGCCATTTATCAGCACGCCACAATTGGCGGCAGTCATCCCTGGTATACCGATAATATGCTGCAGTTACCGGCGCTTGAAGCAGATATTTTCCAGGCTCTGAAACGATCTGGTATTGACGTGCTTGAGGTCCGAGCGCCTGCTGGCGGATTGTCAAATATTGCTTACGCAAAAATAAACACAGTAGGCGGCGGTGATGGCATGCAAGCGCTTGCAGTCATGTTAAGCTGCTCACGGCTTGCTCTCCCTAAAGTAGCAATGGTATTTGATGGCGATGTGGATATCTGGAACGACAGTGCGGTGCTGTGGGCGATGGCGTTCCGATATATGCCGCACAGAGATACCTTAATAATGCCGGGCGGAAATACCATGACGGTTGATCCGACAGTCGGCAGCGATACGCCGCCGATTAGCGCCTCCAAACTGGGATTGGATTGTACAATTCCATTAGTCGGAGGTTTTGATCCCTGCAGCTTTGATCCCAGTTCAATCTGCAATTTGGGTGCGCCGCCGGCAGTCACGGCAATGTCTTTAGATGAGCTGACCAGAGCAATGACTGAATTTATTCAGCAAGAACCCCGTTCCTGGAAGGACATTCTGCAGCAATATCATGGGCAACCTTACTTTTTAATCTATCAGGCATTTGGCGCAATTCGGCACCAATTGGAACGTCAGGATGAGTCGCCCTGGTTTAAATATACGTTTGCCGATACAAAAAAATCATAAGGGAAAAAATGAATCAGATCAGGGCAAAAAAACGGCTTATTATTGGTATAAGCGGGGCATCAGGAATTATTTACGGAATTCGCTTGCTTCAACTGTTAAAAAATACGGAATACGAAACTCATCTGGTGATGTCAAAAGCAGCGCAACAAACCCGTACTTATGAAACTGAATTATCGGCTGCACAGTTATCTGCATTGGCCGATAATACCTACAATATTAATGATATAGCCGCCTCTATTGCCAGTGGTTCATTTAAAACTGCAGGGATGATTATTGCTCCCTGCTCAATGCGTACCCTTGCTGATATTGCTTGTGGAACCACATCCAATCTGCTGACAAGAGCTGCGGATGTGGTGCTGAAAGAACGCCGCCGCCTGGTATTAATGCCCCGTGAAACACCGCTGCATTTAATTCATATCGAGAATATGAAGCGGGTTACCGAAGCCGGCGCTATTATCGCCCCGCCTACACCTGCTTTTTATAATCAGCCTGAAACTCTGGACGATATAATAAACCATACGGTGGGCAGAATTCTGGATCTTTTTGATATTGAAGTCGGATGTGTGAAACGCTGGAATTGCCCCAGCCCTGAAGTTGAATTAGCTGTGGAATAAGTTGTAGTAATTTATCTGTTTTAAGGAAAAACAATTTGGTGGACAAATTTTATCTAGTGGTATTAAATAGAGGGGGTTTATAGAAAGGAGTCTATACCATGAACTTTGCAACCTTGAAGCAAATTATTGCTATTTATGATAAGTCTTATAAAACAAAAACTGACAGTCAATTTCTAAGAGTTATTTTTGGCTCAACTGTGCCTATGGAAAAATTAAGGAAATTTGTTGAGGATAATTCACCAACCCCTGATACTAATGAATCTCATTTAACTTTTTCTCAGGAATATGAGCTTGGCAAAATTCTTTATGCGAAAGAGCCCGTACCCAGAACTGAAATCAAAGAAGTTTTTGATAATATTAAACAACAGTTATGGGAGGGAGAGTATTGTACTGCAAGTTATGAAACAGCTCAAAAACTGTATGACAATGACTTAACTCTTGATGCGCACTGGCAAGCGGTAAAAAAACATCCTCAAAATGAAAGCAGGGATTTTGCTGAAATTCTATGCAATTTACCAGTTGAGATACGTGATAATACGGTTCTGCTCTCTGAAATTGAAAACACGCAATGTAAGCCCGATATTATTCAAAATATTATTAATGAATTAAAAAAGGATAATCTGCTGACGGCAGATATTCTGGTAAATGTTATAAAATACTATGAATGCAGCCAACGGCACCTGCAAACTTTGAAATTGCTAAAGCAATCCCAGATTCTCAATGGGCAAAGAGATAAGCAGGTTCTTAGTGTTGTAGCGCGTAATATTCACTTGCTGGGTTCATCCGAAGGCGTCACAACAATAGTCAATTCGCTCACTCAATTGGAGTTAGATAAGCAATTAAACGAGTTGGAATTGAGCTATCTGGCTAACAGTACTCTACACTTCAAAAAGGCAATGGATGCAATTCCCATGCTGCATGCGGCTGGTATGGCGAGTGAAATGTATTTTGCCTTTGTTTTTCGGGCAAGCGAACACGTCAAGCTTGCCTCCTTATTAATTATGTTAAAAAATAAGGAATTGCTTGAAAACTACTTCACTGAATTAAATCAAACAAAAGATTATTGGTCTTTTATTATTCATATTGATTCTCTTTTGTCGATGGCACAAGAGCCAGAGACTGATAAGCTGGTCGATAAATTGCAGCAGATAATTTCCGAATGCAAGAGTCCCAGAACACCGCAAAAACCAATAGAGCTGGATGCTGTATTGGTTCATACCTTTTTATCTCCAGGTAAAATATCGCCGCGCAAAATTCTGGTGCCTGTTGGTAGTTCTCCCTCACCCACTTCACTATTCTGATTTGTTGAATAGAAAAGAGTTTGTCATTCCTGCCTCCGCGGGGATGACACCATCATTGTTTCCATAGCCTATACACAATGTTATCCACAGAATTTGTGGATAACAAAAAGCTGATAGTTTAATAAAATCCTTATAAAACAAAGGAATTATACATTATTGGATAGATGGGTGTGAAAAAAGAATTTGAAATTTTATAAGTTATCCACAGAAGGGAAAAGTGCGCTTTTTACTTTGCGGATGCGGATGATAACAGATAAAAATAAAAAAACAATTCTTGACCAGAAATGTATCTGCATTAATATTTTAAATTTATGCTTTACTTGAATGAGAGAGATAATCTTGTTGAGCCCACTATTCACTCTGAGGATGATTATAAAATATGAAGCAATTATCAAAGTCTGGCAAACGTTTATACCGCTCGCGAACTGATCGCATGATTGCAGGAGTCTGCGGCGGTCTGGCAACTTATTTCGAAATGGACCCGAGCTGGGTACGAATACTGTTTATCCTTTTCTTATTATTAGGCGGCTGCGCTATTTTAGTATACCTGATTATGTGGCTTGTCGTTCCAAAAGAGCCCTTATCAGAAATAAAATAACACCCTTGCCTGGGAGAAGCAGGTTGGCATTTTCTCGATCAATCTACCTCAAGCCTGATTGTATATGCTTTCCCTCATTCTGTGCACAGACTTATCCACAGATTTTGTGGATAATGAGAAAATGCCAATTTTATGAAAACCAAATAAAATCAAGGGGTTGATAAAAGTCAATAGAAATTGGATGAGGATGATTAATTATTTTGAAGGGTAGTTATCCACAGGAGAAATGATCTGTGTTATAGAGAGAGTGCGGCTGGGGATTCTAACAAATAAAAACTAAAAAAACAGTCTTGACATTTTGAGAAAGCGAGTGTTGGGCTTTACAGCCCAATCTACGGTGGTTTAAATATATCAATTAAAAAGCGTAGGTTGGGCTGTAAAGCCCAACATCCCTTTAATCCTTTTGTAAACATCACTGCTATTCCCTAATAGCTAATGTATAATCTTATTGTTAATTTATAAAAGATCACTAATTATGACTATATCGCGCTTCAAGGTTGAACTTAGACCATTATTGACACTGGTTTTGCCGCTGGTACTGACAGGCATAGCACAGTCTGCGCCTTTTTTCATTGAGACGGCGTTTTTGGCAAGATTGGGCGAAAATATTCTGGCTGCCGGAGCGTTGGCCAGCTGGCTATATGGAATTTTGATAGTCATTGCTTTTGGAACGATGAGTTCAATTAATATTTTAGTAGCTCACAAGCATGGCGCAGGCGATCAGACAGGTATTTCTTATGTGTTTCGGGATGGGTTTATTCTGGCGTTTTTAATTTCTATTCCATCCGTCATTTTGCTATGGAATATTGCGCCGGTATTTTTGCTGTTTGGTCAGTCAGCAGAAATTGTGACTCTGGCCACCGCGTATTTACATCCTTTGGCCTGGGGTGTTACTGCCAATATTCTGTTAATAGTTTTTCTTGAATTACTCATTGGTATAGCACAGGCACGTGAAACCTTGATTTTTAATTTACTGGCTGTGGTTTTTAATATTATCGCCAGCTATTTATTAATTTTCGGAAAATTTGGTTTCCCAAAGCTGGGAATAGCCGGCGCAGGCTGGGGAACATCAATTGGCAATTTTCTCGCAGTCATTATTCTGGCTGCATTTGTTTTTGGACGTAAAATATACCGGGGTTACTGTAAAAACCTGTTTTCACTGCAAGGTAAATCCTATGTAGGCGAGCTGGTTCGAGTGGGTATCCCTATGGGGATAATGTATTGTTTTGAGGTCGCTTATTTCCTGGCGCTGACATTAATGATGGGAACGATAAGCCCGTTATGGATGGCTGCAAACCAGATTGTGATGCAATATATGGGCTCCTTAACTGGAGTAGTATTCTCAATTGCGCAGGCAATTACTGTTAGAATGAGTCATCTGCTTGGTGAGAGAAACATGAAGGCTGCAAGAACTGTCGGGTATTTGGGCGGCATTATTGCGCTGGGTTATATTTTAGTGATTAATCTGTTTTATCTGTTTACGCCTGAATGGTTGATTGCCGTTGATTTGGATGTTTCAGCTGCAGCTAATCAGAGATTGATTGTATACATTAAATCCTTGTTTATCGGTGCGGCTTTTTTCCAGGTTTTTGAAGCCATCAGGATTGCCTTGTTTGGCGCTTTGCGGGCTTATAAAGATACGCGCTTTACCCTTTATGCATCAGTGCTCAGTTTCTGGGGCATTGCGCTGCCGCTTGGATATGGCGGCCTCCATTATTTTCACTACAGCGGCGTATGGTTATGGTGGTCCATGGGGATTGGGGTTTTAGTCAGTGTGGTCTTGCTGGCATGGCGTTTTAAGGTTATATCGGCCAGTCATAATTATGACTATGTAGAATAAGCCATTGCTGATAGAGGGCAATATGGTTTATAGTCGGCCAAATTTAAAATAGAATATTACGATATGACTTATAGCATGACTGCCTTTGCCAGAGTGCAAGGGGAATTTAATAGCACTCAGCTCTGCTGGGAAATAAGATCTGTAAATCACCGCTATCTTGAATTGTCTTTTCGTCTACCGGAAGCGTTTCGATTTCTGGAAACTGAATTACGCACCATTGCCCGATCTGTAATTGGCCGTGGAAAGCTCGAATGCCAGCTTAAAATAGCCGAGCAGGCTGCAACTGGCCAGCAGCTGATTATTAATGAACCTTTACTGGCAGCGTTAGTGCAATCGGCAGAAACAATTGCTGGCCGATACCATCTTGCTAATGATGTTTCGGTTAATACTCTTTTGCAGTGGCCAGGAATGATTGAAGTTGCCGGCACCAACCAGGAGGAAATCGCGGCGGCGGTTATTAAACAGTTTCAGGGAGCTCTGGAGCAATTACAGCAGGTCCGGGTCAGGGAAGGGCAAGCGCTGCAACAACATATTGCCAAGCGGTTAACCCTGTTGCAAAATGAAATTGATAATGCGCATGCAACCGCAGCAAAACAGACAGGCCAGGTTCAGGACAAGCTTTTGACTCGTCTGCATGAATTGGCTGTTAATGTTGATAGCGCGCGAATAGAACAGGAAATTGCCCTCATATTAACGAGACTGGATGTGACCGAAGAGCTGGATCGCCTCAATACGCATGTGCAAGAGGTCGCCCAGACAATACAAAGTAAGGAAGCAGTCGGAAGACGGCTTGATTTTCTCATGCAGGAGCTGAACAGAGAAGCCAATACTCTCAGTTCAAAATCAGATACAGTCGAGTTAACGCGCCATGCTGTCGAAATGAAAGTGTTGATTGAGCAAATGCGCGAACAAATTCAGAATATAGAGTAATGTCATGATAGAGTCATCAACAGGAAACTTGTTTATTGTTGCCGCACCATCAGGTGGCGGTAAAACCAGCCTCGTCAAACATCTGGTTGCCTCACTGGACAAAATCGAGGTATCCGTCTCGCATACAACCCGGGTTGCCCGGCCTGGCGAACAAGATGGCGTTAATTATTTTTTTATCGATAAGCAAAAATTTACTGCCATGATCGAGCAAAATGCCTTTATTGAGCATGCACAGGTCTTTGGCCATTATTACGGTACTTCCGTTGCCCAAATCGAAAAGAGGCTGCAGGAAGGGATTGATGTAGTGCTTGATATAGACTGGCAAGGCGCCCAACAAATCCGCGGCCTTTTTCCGCATGCTGTCAGCATTTTTATTATTCCGCCATCACTTGACGCCTTAAAACAGCGTCTGACCGATCGCCGTCAGGATAATGAAGATACAATAGCCAGTCGAATGCAGAAGGCTCAGGATGAGTTAAGCCACTATGTCGAGTTTGATTATTTAATCGTAAATGACCAATTTGACAAAGCAGCTGAGGAATTACAGGCAATTGTAATCGCCAATCGCCTGCAAACCAGCCGGCAATCGACTAAAATTGGTAAACTACTTTCATTATTGCTGGCATAAAGTTAAAATAAGATATTTTGCCTATATTTATTTAGAGGAGGGCCATAAATGGCACGTGTAACTGTAGAAGATTGTCTGGAACATGTGGCAAATCGGTTTGAACTGGTAATGGTCGCGGCCAAGCGCGCGCGTGAAATTGCTGTTCACGGTGAGCAACCCCTGGTGGAATGGGAAAATGACAAACCCACAGTCGTTGCGCTTCGTGAGATTGCCGAAGGCCTGATTACTCCAGAAATTCTGGAAAAAGATTAATAATTCAGAGGCTTTAGGCAGCTGTAACTGAGTTGTAAAAAAAGCGAGGGAGTATAGGGTGGGCTACTTTACGGAGTTGAAAGAAGAGCTTGAACGCTATCTTGAACCTGCGCAAATTGACAAATGCTATCAGGCATATATGGTTGCTGAGAAAGCACACAAAGGTCAAATGCGCCGTTCTGGCGAGCCTTATATTACCCATCCTGTTGCTGCGGCATTAATTCTTGCCCGCATGCGCCTTGATTTTCAGACCATTATGGCAACTTTGCTTCATGATGTTGTTGAAGACACGGCAATCAGTAAAGAAGATTTAACCCAGCAATTTGGCGAAGAAGTAACCGCGTTGGTTGATGGAGTAACCAAGCTTACCAAAATCAAGTTTGAATCCCGAGCCGAGGCGCAAGCTGAGAATTTTCGCAAGATGGTTCTTGCGATGGTTAAAGATATTCGGGTCATTATTGTCAAACTGGCTGACCGCTACCATAACATGCGCACCCTTGGCGCCATGCCAGGCGCCAAACGCCGCCGTATCGCGATTGAAACCCTTGAAATTTATGCCCCTATCGCTAACCGTCTGGGGATGCATGCGATTTATGTGGGGCTTGAGGACTTAGGTTTTCAGGCATTATATCCAATGCGCTACCGCGCCATTAGATCCGCTGTGGAAAAATCACGCGGCAACCGCCATGAACTAACTAAAAAAATCGAGCAGGATCTGGAGCAGGCGCTAAACCAGCTTGCTATTCCATACGAGCACGTTTTTGGCCGTCAGAAGCATTTATACAGTATTTATCGCAAAATGCGTCAGAAAAAAGCGTCTTTTGCTGAAATTACCGATGTGTTCGCGTTCAGGGTCATTACTGAAGATATTGATTCCTGCTATCGGGTTATGGGTGCATTGCACCGTACCTACAAGCCGGTTCCTCAGCGCTTTAAGGATTATATCGGTATCCCCAAGGTCAATGGCTACCAATCCTTGCATACCACGTTATTTGGCCCCTTTGGCGTGCCGCTTGAGGTTCAGATCCGAACCCGTGAGATGGACAAGGTGGCTGATAACGGGGTTGCTGCTCACTGGATTTATAAATCCTCAGGCCTGGAAGTTAATGAAGCGCAGCTTCGTGCCCGGGAATGGGTGCAGCGCTTGCTTGAAATGCAGCGCAGTACGGGTAATTCGCTCGAGTTTATTGAAAACGTCAAAATAGATCTGATTCCTGATGAAATTTATGTCTTTTCACCTAAAGGACATATTATGGAGCTGCCCAAAGGGGCGACACCCGTTGATTTTGCCTATACGGTTCATTCTGATGTCGGTAATAGCTGCGTTGCTGCCAAAGTAAACCGGCGTCTGGTTCCGCTTAGCATACCGTTGACCAACGGGCAGACGGTAGAAATTATTACAGCACCCAGTGCCAATCCAAATCCGGCATGGCTGAATTTCGTTGTAACCGGCAAGGCGCGCAGCAATATTCGTCATTTTCTGAAAAGCCAGCAACATGCGGAATCCATTGCTCTGGGCCGGCGTTTGCTGGAGCAGGCGCTGGCCGAGCTTGCAAGCGATTATGCCAAAGTGCCGCCTGAATCGTTGAAAGCTCTGCTTCATGATTTGAATTATAAATCTGCCGATGAATTGCTTTATGCTTTGGGTATCGGCAATCAGATGCCGATGGTAATTGCCAAACGTCTGGTAGTAACGCCTGACAACAATGAGCTTGATAAGGCGGATCAAAGCCGTCCGCTGGCAATTAAGGGAACCGAAGGGATGGTGGTGCATTTCGCCGATTGCTGCCAGCCCATACCGGGCGACAAAATTGTTGGCCGGTTCCAGCAGGGCAGGGGGATTATTGTCCATGCCAGCGATTGTAACCAGATTAACCGCCGTCATAGTAATCCTGAGCAATATGTATCGTTGCGTTGGGATGAGCAGGTTCAGGGTGAATTCTGGGTTGATATTACGGTGGACGTCGCCAATCAGCGCGGCGTGTTAGCTGCGCTTGCAACTGCGATTGCCGAAGCGGATTCGAATATTGGAAATATTAATGTCGATCCACGGGATGGACGCCACAATTCGGTCACGTTTTCGATTAGTGTAAGAGACAGAGTGCATTTGGCGCGGGTAATGCGCCGTTTACGCGCGAATAAAGTTGTATTACGCTTATATCGTAAAAAACAAGGGGAATAATCCATGCAAACAATCAATACGACTTTGGCGCCTGCAGCAATCGGAACTTATAGCCAGGCAGTACGTTGCGGCGACACGGTTTATTTATCAGGCCAGATTCCGCTTGATCCGCAGACCATGCAATTATGCAGCGATGAAATCAGGCTGCAAATCAATCAGGTTTTTGACAATTTAAGCGCGGTTTGCGAAGCGGCAGGCGGCAATCTGGCTAAAATAGTCAAATTGAATGTTTACCTGACTGATTTAAACCATTTTCCTCTGATTAATGAAGCCATGTCGCGATATTTTTCTGAACCCTTTCCGGCTCGGGCGGCAGTTGGCGTTTCGGCTTTACCACGCGGCGCTCAGGTAGAGATCGAAGGCATTATGGTATTAAATCAGGGTGACTGATTATCCAGGCTCTTCAGGCGGACGTTCCATGTATCTTGTGGCCTGGATTTTTTTCTTTGGCCTCATGATGCTGTTTTTTTATTATTATGGCAAGGCTGAAGACGGGCAGTATCAAATTCAACGCGGTTCCCTGACTATTAAGGCCGACAGGCATGGACATTATCGTGTTCCGGGGAATATTAACGGCGTGCCGGTGAAGTTTATGCTTGATACGGGTGCAACGCTGGTGGCGGTTCCGCAGGCGCTGGCTGATCAGCTGGGTTTGCAGTCGCTTTATCCAACTACATTACAAACGGCAAGCGGTAATATAACCGGCTATCTGACCCGATTAAACAGTCTTCGCTTTGCAAACTTTAATTTAACCAATGTCAAAGCGGTGATAATCCCGACTCCTGATAATACCGTCCTGTTGGGTATGAATGTATTGAGCCAGTTTCTTATCTCTCAGGAAGATGGCAAATTGCTGATAAAAAAATAATCTGAAAATTAATAAATATAGAAGTTAAGTTATGAGTATTATTACCTTAAATAATGTCACCCTGAATGTTGCCGGCAATCGATTACTGGATGAGGCGGATTGGCAGATTCAACCTAAGGATCGAATCGCGCTGGTTGGACGTAATGGCGCTGGTAAATCATCCTTATTAAATTTATTGCAGGGAAAACTGGTCGCGGACAGCGGGCAGATCAATAAATTGAGCGGTTTGAAAATCGCCGGTTTAATGCAGGAAGTACCGGTTAACGAGGAAAATGAATCGGTTTATCATTTTCTGGTAAAAGGACTGGGTGAAGCAGGTGAAGTCCTTGCTGAATTTCAGCAATTATCGCAAACTGGTGATACCAAATCATTGGCTCTGTGCCAGCAGAAAATGGATAACCTGCATGCCTGGGATTTACTGCCGCGAGTAGAAATGATGGCAACTCGCCTTGGTATCGATACCCAGGGGCAGATGAAAGGTCTTTCAGGCGGGATGAAGCGGCGGGTATTGCTGGCGGCGGCGCTGATTGCAGCCCCCGATCTGTTATTGCTTGATGAGCCGACTAACCACCTTGATGTTAATGCCATCGAATGGCTTGAATCCTATCTTAAAAATTACCATGGCAGCTTGCTGGTGGTTACCCATGACCGGGAATTCTTAAGTCAGGTAGCCAATTGCATTGTTGAAATTGATCGCGGCAAACTCTATGTCCACAACTGTGATTACGAAAGCTATCTTGATCGCCGTGAAGCAATGCGGGAGGCTGAGCAGCGGCATAATGATTTATTTGATAAAAAACTCAGTGAGGAAGAAGCCTGGATTAGAACCGGGATCAAGGCAAGACGTACCCGTAACGAAGGCCGGGTGCGGGCCTTAAAAGCCATGCGTGAGCAATACAAAGCCCGGCGTAACCAGTTAGGTAAAGTACAGGCCATGTCGCTTGATGTTTCCCGTTCTGGCGCGATGGTAATTGAAGCTGAGAAAATCAGTTACAATGTTCCGGGAAAAAATTTAATTAATGACCTGTCCTTATTAATTACTCGCGGTGATAAGCTGGGTATTATTGGGCCAAATGGTTGCGGTAAAACAACCTTAATCCGCTTATTGTTAGGGGAATTGCAACCTGAATCGGGTACGGTACGGCAGGGAACTGCGCTGGACGTAGCTTATTTTGATCAGTTACGCCGCCAGCTTGATGAGCAGCAAACCGTGATGGCTAATGTAGCCGACGGCGCCGATCACGTGACTATTAATGGCAAGCAAAAACATGTCGCGACTTATCTGCGTGAGTTTTTATTTCCTGCCGAGCGTTTTAATCAAACGGTTGCAACCCTGTCAGGCGGGGAGCGTAATCGCTTATTATTAGCTAAATTATTTGCCAGGCCGGTAAATTTACTGGTATTGGATGAGCCCACTAACGATCTTGATATTGAAACCCTGGAATTATTGGAAACCATGCTGATTGATTACCCTGGAACATTGATTCTCATCAGTCATGATCGGGCGTTTATTAATCAGGTGGTTACCAGTGTGCTAGTTTGGGAAGGGGAAGGACGCTTTAATGAATATGTCGGCGGTTATGAAGATTATCGGGATCAGAAAAAGCAGCAACAGCAGCGCGAAGCGGCAGCTGTAGCGCCAAAACCGATAAAGCGTAATAATAGCCATAAGCTAAGTTTTAATGAGCAGCGCGAGCTTACGCAGTTGCCGCAGAAAATTGAGCAGTTAGAACAAAAGGTTGCTGATTTGCAATTACAGATGGCCCAACCTGATTTTTATCAGCAGGATGCCAAGGCGCTGGCAGCACATAATCGGCAATTACAGGACGATGAACAGGCACTTTCAGCGCTATATCAGCGCTGGGAAGAGCTTGAAGATAAAGGATAAATCTATGCTATATACGTTAGCGCTTTTAGTAGTATTGGCTTCAATTTTTGTATTTTTTTCACAAGAATTTAGCAATATGGCCAAGAAATTGTTTTCAATTTTCTGGATAAGACTGCTGCTGCCCTTAATCCTGGCTTCTATTGTGGTTGCCCGTTATGAGTTATGGATTTTGGTTGGTGCAGTTTATTTAAAAAATATGATTGATAATGCCGTTGCTGTTCTGGCAAGTCTGTTACCGTATCAGTCGGGTTCAGTGGCAACAATTAAAATCCTTTTATTGCTGTTATTGACCTTAGTGCCAGGGTTTGCACTGGATTACTATTCGGTACGCAAAACCTATGTTCCCTATAAGCATACCTGGATAGTCATGGTACTGATCTGGCTATTTGTATTGATATTCCTACTGGTTCCAATACAAAACCCGCTGGTCAGTGAGTTTGCATCTCCCCAAGCATAAATGGGTAATCAAGCCGGCATTGCATCTGGCCGTCAATCAGGTTTTTCTGGTTTGAGTAGCGGCCATACTGCATTGCCTGATAAACCTTGCAAGGCTCAACGCTTGGAAAACAACCGCGGCGATATTGCCAGACCACCCCTTCATTCTGACAAGTCAGCATCCGCCCATCAATACAAATATACTGCGGCCTGCCGGTTTTGGGTTCAGGCGTAACACAGCCGCCTGCAAAAGCCAGCACTGGTAATAATGCAAGAGCAATACCTGTTTTTATTATCATTTTTATAGCCTCATTTGCAATGTTACTTTTTAATTATAGAAGAATTTTGGAAATCCAGGCTAATGAATAAACCAGCGTAAGTTGAGCTGCAAAGCCCAATACTTAGTTTCTACCTGGATAAACTTCAATTACACCGCTATATACATCAGGCGACACGAGCCACAAAGATATTAAAAATATCTCTGATTTTAAGGAAGAGTTAACAATTATTGTTTAAAATAAAGGTATAAGTTCAGTTCGGAGCGGTTGATGACCATCAAAAACAATGAATTATTGCAGATCCTGACCACGATCAATGAAAAAGCAGTCCCTGATGCCGATATTTTGCAGGCGCTGGATGCTCTGTTAGCAGCAGGCAATGACTTGCCTAAATTTCGGGAAGCATTGAAATCTCAAGCGAAGTTCTGGACAAATGCAAAAATTGCCTTGGCTCCTAATGCGGAAGCGATAAAAAATGATGATACTTTTTTAACCGCTGCCGGTAATGGCGAGGCTGATAAAATTGAGTCATTACTTAGAGTGGCTGCCAGACAAAGGGCAATGCTTGCATTAAAAGCGGCAGATGATGCGTATATTATCAATATTATTCAAAAAGACGTGCCCGATGATTTACGTAAATTCTTAATAGATAATACTCCAAAAAGCGGCATTAAAGCTCAAGATATTGGAGGCAACCATACCAGTACTGCTGTAATTGATAATGAATATGCCGAAAATATCAGACGCCAGGCAATTACTCTCCACTTACAAAAAACAATAAATAAGCTGCCGGCAGACCAAAGCAGTTTGGACAAGCTTAATCGTTTGAAAGAGAAAGAAGGTGATCTGTCGGCGAAAATTCAGGCTTTAGGAATTGCCCAACCCATTGCGGACAAGATGGTAACTCCTGTAACTGTGGCAAATGTGAAAGAAGATATTTTGTTGCGTCAGTTTACTATCCGCCTCCCTACATTAATCCAGGGTCGTACGAATGAACAACTTGCTAATAATCTAATTGATTTTGATGCCTTTTTAAATGGGGAAGGTTTTGCTGAACTAACAAATGAAAACAAAAAAAAGGAAGCCAAAGCGCAGCTGGGGAATATATACCTTGAAAGAGCCACTGCTGCAATTAATGACATAAATACCCTTAAAGCCATAGGGCGTGAAAAAAATCTTGTCAATTTACGGGCATCATTCAAGCGGCCTGGTCAGAATGATACGTTTCTGGATGAGGTTTTAACCGAGCGCAATCAAGCAATTGTGCAGAACCGCGCTGCCCAAAGGGCATTGTCGCTTGCTATTGCGGCAACCACAGATATCACGGCATTAAAAGCAATTGCCGGCGCAAAAAACACTCAGATGCTGACACTGGCTTTAAGCAACCATAAAGCGACTGGTTTTGCCGATGCCGAAAACAATGAATTGCGTACCAAAGCGGTGACTGACGCTAACCGGGCTGATATTGTTGCGATAGCGCATGTCCAGTTACATCTTTTGCAAGCCAATGCCGATCAGGCGGCTGCACTGATTGAGCCTGGCACGCCAGAAACACTGAAAGAGCGTTTTGTAGGGCAGTTTCATAATCAGCAAAACCCTTTACCAAACCATATCACCGACGAGCACATTCAAAAATACTTTGCATCACCCAAGAATGTGCTAACGGCGCGCAGGATGGCCTTAATCAGTTTTGCCAGACAAAATCTGAAAAACGTAGCGCCAGAGGCCTTAACGCAGAATCCTGATGCAGCCTGGGTGCAGGCTAACCTCAATAAAAATGCTGCCGGGTTATTTGATGAAAGTTTTACAGCAGAATTCAAAAAGCATATGGCTGCTGCCCAAGCTCTGCAGACGCTCGCCGCTCAACCGGCAACCCCCGCGGGTAATCAGCAACTCATAGCCCACATCAACGGCGATAACCACAATTTGCCTGCCTCTGACAAGCATAAGTTGCAAGCTGAAGTAACAACTATGCTGATTAATAATTGCGAACCGGGAAAATCAGCGTTGGTGCAGGAGCTGGCAACGGCGGGAAATGAAGAAAAATTTAAAGAAACCCTGGGTAAATTCGGGATTAACCAACGAGACTGGGTTAATTCTGCAACCATGGAGCAGGTACAAAAAGCAGCGTGCAGCCGCAGCCTGGAATCCCAGGTTAAGAGTGCATCGCTCGCGCCGGGCGGCCACCAGGAATTATTAAGCGTGTTAAAAAGCAGGGATTTGAGCCAGCAACGCAAAATTCTGGCTGATTCCCGTGCTATTCCTGCTTTAGTGAATGCAAAGTCAGTAACGGAGTTACGTGATATGCTCGGCGTGCCCAGTTCTGAGTTGCGCGGGGTAGAGCGAGAACAGACCAGGCAGCAACTGGTGCAGAAATTTTATAACAGCACGCTTGCTGAAGTACTGGCCACCAATTTGTCGCAAGTCGCATTAAGTGAAGACAAGGTAAAAACCATTAATAACCTGCTGCTTGCCGCTAACGAGATTGATGCCTCATTATTGCAAAGAATACGTGGGGCGCTGGGAGTAAATCCGCAGGATTTTAATGCGGTATTTACTGCCGATATTGTTGAAGAAATGAAGCGGCAGCATCAATTTAATCAGGATCTTTTTACCGCGTACCGTAACCCGGCGGTTGATTCTGTTGATAAAAAAGCAATGGAAGCCTTTTTACTGCTAATACCAAAAAACGATTCTTTCAGCACAGCCTGTCTCACTGCTTTTAAAGACGCCATGCTCGAGAAAAACCGTCAGGATTGTATTGCAAAGATCAATCAAAAGGAGGCGCTGGTCAGGGTGTTGCCAGAGGGTTGGCAAGCTAAATTGACTACTGATTTGTTTAATCAGCTAAAACAGACCAAATCTCAGACTGATTATATTGCCAATTTTTCAACACAACTGGCGGCTGATAAACAAAAATTGCAGACTCTGATCACCGACTATGACAAGTTTGAAACCGTTCACCAACAGATTGTTGAAGAAATTGAGCGTTTAAGCGCTGTCAATGACATGCTTTGGCTTACTCCCGGATTCCAGGGAACCGCTAAAAATAATGCAAACAAGGTGCGCGATCACTTCAAGAGAATTGCGGGTGGGTGTGATCTTATTGTAAATCATTTACAGTATCAGCAGAACTCGCTACAAGGTTTGCTTGCCAGTTTGCCATCAAATCGGTCATCAATTACTGATAAGGAAAATTTAAAGGCGCTGGAAAAACATAAGAAAGAAATTGAAAGCCACTTGGCTGCAGTTGAAGAAAATCTGGCGTTTTACCAGAAAATGCAACGCAAATTATATGGCAATCCTGATAAAACCAATTCACCGCTGGCAAAACACGGAATTCTGAATTTGGTTGAGCAGGCTTATCATAATCGTATGGATGTGACGTTTACCGGCTTTGATTGCACCATTAACGATTATCCAATAGGTGAAAAAGACGCCCATATTGACAAGGCCTGGCAGGGCAAAGTTGTTGATCAAAGCGGCATGACTAACCTTGCGGTTAATAGTTCTGCGGCATCTAAAGGCTACAGTTATGGCGAGCGCAGCCATGTTGCTGACGGATTTTTTCGCGAATACGCGATTAAATGCGCTGATATTCAGGAGCAGAATGAGCCGCCAAAACCCGATGTAGGTTACTTTATTGAAGAGCGTCATGGCGAAGCCAAGGCGAAAACCCAGGACGGAAAAACTCGTTTTGAGCCAAGTGTGACGTTTACTCTGGCTAAATTCCCGGAGTCTAAAGCGGGGCGGGTAAAATATGCCATGGCCGCAGCAACCCAGATTCTTGCTAATCTTGACGGTCCGCCGGGTAAAGATGCAATTGTTTTAGGGGGAAAAAATACAGAGGAAGTAAAATATATCTGGACCGCTTTGATGATCCTGGGTAAGCACACTCCCAATATGCGTTTTGGCGCAGAGGCCATTAAAATATCTGCCGGAACTGGATTTGTTGTAAAAGATGAATATAATTTTGTTGGCAGGTGGTCTGATCAATCGTGTTATAGTAAACATTTTAAAGATAATCCGGATGTTAAAAAATATTGTGAAGGGCTTAAAAACCTGGCGGATGAGAAAAAACGCAGTGAGAAAGGAAAAGATCAGGTTATTGCTGATGCGCAGAATGCGTCAAAAAACATGAAAGATGGCTTGAACGAATTAAAAGGCGTAACCCCTGAGCCGGAAAAACCTACTTTCCGACCCTAAGTTGTATAATTTGCAAATGAAGAAGGCGAGCATGAATAAAAATCGACTGCCAATAGGTGTATTTGACTCAGGGATGGGCGGCCTGACGGTATTACGCCAATTAAAACAAGCGCTGCCTGATGAATCCTTTATTTATCTGGGCGACACCGCGCGTCTGCCTTATGGTACAAAAAGTCCGGAAACTGTTCAGCAATATGCATCGCAAATGGCCAGAGCACTGGTTGAACGCCGGATAAAGGCGCTGGTTATTGCCTGTAATACAGCAACAACCGCTGCTTTGCCTCACTTACAGGCTATGCTGCCTGATATTCCGGTGCTTGGGGTAGTAAAGCCTGGCGCAGCAGCTGTAGTAGCAGCCACCAGAAATCGGCGTATTGCGGTGCTTGCGACTGAAACAACGATTGCCTCACAGGCTTATCATCGGTTAATTACAGAGCAATTGCCGGATGCCGTGATTAATGCCAAAGCCTGTAGTGTACTGGTTGCCTTGGCTGAAGAGGGCATGGTTAGCAACCAGGTTGCCCGTGAAGCCTTGTCACATTACCTCACCGGCTTGACCGAAGAAGACACTTTGCTGCTAGGATGTACCCATTTCCCCGTTTTCAGACCGTTGTTAACTCAACTCCTGCCTGCTCGCGTGACTATTGTTGATTCTGCCGAAGCAACTGCTTCTGCGCTTTATAAAGTATTAGATAAAGAAAGATTGGCAACCGATTTATCCGGAAAATCTACCATTCATTATCTGGTAACCGATTCGATTGCAAGATTTCAGAAAGTTGGCGAAATATTTTTAGGCGAAGCGTTAAGCGAGGATAGTATTGAATTGATTGATGCCTGAATGGTTTCAATGTCTACATGCCACGGCTCCTGACATTAAGTTAAAGATACTGTCACCCCTTCGCGGGATGACAAATTTTCATAACTTGCATGAATTTTACTCTTCCATAATCGCTATTTTTTTCTTCCGGGCAGACTGATAGCGTGCCTGTTTTTCGACATCAATATAACGATCGGTTGTTGCGCTTGAGCTGTGGCCAGCATCATCCCGCACATGCTCGCGCGGCCTTATTTTGACATCTTCTGAAATGCCGGTATGACGTAACCAGTGGACAGTCGCAGCGCTTAAGCCATCTGCTTCTTCAGGATGATTTTGCTGGCGTAAATAATCCGCTCCCAAATCAAAACAACGTTGAATCAACCGGCGTAACGGCGCGGTATCAGCCATAGGACCATTACCTTTGATTTTGGGAATTAGCGGCGAATTATCAGCTGCAGTGGGTAGGGGACTTAAGCCCAGAAAGAGACGCCAGCGGGTAAGGCTTTTGAGCATTGCTTCGCTGACTGCGACTTGCCTCTCCTTGTTACCCTTGCCAACCGTAGTAAACCACCAGAAGCCGCTGCTGTCGCGTGAAAAATCATTCATAGTTGGAATCCAGCGGTCGCTGGCGGCAAGTTCTGATATTCGCAGATACATTCCATAAAGCATGCTTAAAATAAATAAAGTCCGCTCATGCATTTCAGGATTTTCTACTGCCAATACCTCCGCAGCATGCAATACCGCCTGCCATTGCAAGACACTTAATCGCCTGACAGGGGCCGCCTGCTGTTTTTTGCGGACGAACTTACTCTTTTGCCGAATCAGCGCCACCGGATTGGAATATAGGTACTCTTCGGCGATTAAAAAATTAAAAAGCGTACTTAAAATGGCGAAAATCTCCTGAATAGCGCCTTGCGATAGAGCAAATTGCTCCAGAGTCGGGGTATTGCCCTGTTTGCGCGAGATTTTGCTGATAGTAACTACAAATGGACGCCATTCAACATTGGGTTGGCGCAAACCGTCTTTCTCAATAAAACGAGGCACTTTTTTAAGGCTTATCCAGCTAGCGGGCGGATTTTGGCAAAAACGGATATATTGCTCAATATCGTCGCGCTTGAGTTCTTTCAGTTCAGCCTTGCGGATATGCCAGCACCATTGCAGCAGCCTTTCAGCTTCCCGCCGGTAGCTGTTAAAAGTACCCTCGCTGCCGCAATAACTTTTTAGAAAGGAGAGCGTCCGGGTGAAGTCTTCCCGGTACAGAGCATCAGGCAGTACCGCATATAAATGATTATTATGCAGATTATCCAGATTATCAAAAAGGGGCAGCAATGCGGTTTTCATAAGAGGATACTATCCTGGAAAGTTATTTTTTTTACAATTTAACAAAATATAAAATAAATTTCATTTTATATCTTGACCTTCGCACATTCTCTGAGTATCATTTGCGCTCTGTCCTAGGACGGGTTTTCGGGGTGTAGCGCAGTCTGGTAGCGCGCCTGCTTTGGGAGCAGGATGTCGGGGGTTCGAATCCCTCCACCCCGACCAGTTTATTGCGCCCGTAGCTCATCTGGATAGAGCATCGGCCTTCTAAGCCGAGGGTAGCAGGTTCGAATCCTGCCGGGCGTGCCAACGTTTGTGCAGATTTTCCTGTTTTAGTATGGTGGACGTAGCTCAGTTGGTAGAGCCCCGGGTTGTGATCCCGGTTGTCGTGGGTTCGAATCCCATCGTTCACCCCAGTTTTTATAATCTTCTTTTAAAAATAACGTAACAGATTCATTCTGAGTCTTTACAATACAGGCATACTGTTTGATAATTCCACCCTGTTTGCGAAAGTGGCGGAACTGGTAGACGCGCTGGATTTAGGTTCCAGTGGGGTAACCTGTGAGAGTTCGAGTCTCTCCTTTCGCACCATTTCATCACAATATCTTAGAGGTGACTAGATGCAAGTTTCTGTTGAAACCCTTAACGGTTTGGAGCGTAAAGTAACAGTTTCAGTACCTACTGAAAAAGTTGAAGAGGAAGTAAGTGTTCGCTTGCGCAACCTCGCCAAGAAAGTAAAAATGGATGGCTACCGTCCGGGTAAAGCGCCTATGGCTCGAGTACAAAGCAAATATTCTGACAGTGTCCGTCTGGATGTTGCCCGTGAAATGGTGCAGCCATCATTATTCCAGGCTCTGGAAGAAAAAAAATTAAGCCCTGCCGGTTACCCCTCTGTTGAAATTGATACGCTTGAAGAAGGTAAAGATTTTACATTCACTGCTTTATTTGAAGTGCTGCCCGAAATCAAAATTAAAGAGCTGGACGGCGATAAAATTGAAGTTATCCGTGCGGAAGTAAAAGACAGCGATGTGGATAGCATGCTCGACAAATTACGTGAGCAAAATAAAGAGTGGCATGAAGTGTCGCGCGCTATCAAAGACGGTGATAAAGCCATTATTGATTTTGAAGGCTTTATAGACGGTGAAGCATTTGCCGGCGGAAAAGCAAATGATTTTGAGATTGTTATTGGCTCAAATTCAATGATTCCTGGTTTTGAAAGCGGTCTTATCGGCGCCGAGAAAGACAAACCATTGGAAATCAATGTGAAATTCCCTGAAAACTATGGTCACGAGCCGCTTGCAGGGAAAGACGCAACGTTCAAAATTACTGTCCATAAAGTTCAGGAAGGCCGTTTACCTGAATTAAATGAAGCGTTTTCTGAAAAATTTAATATCACAGAGGGCGGTGTTGACGCGCTGAAAAAAGATATCAGAGAAAATATGGCCCGTGAACTTGATCGCCGTGTCGGCACAATGAACCGCGAACGTATTTTTGACAAATTACTGGCTGCTAATCCGTTTGATCTGCCTGCTACACTGGTTGATCAGGAAATTGAGCACCTGAAACATGAAATGTATCATCGCCTGTTCGGTCATGCGCATCATGACAATGAGCAAATTCCTGATTTTCCACGTGAGCTGTTTGAAGACAAAGCCAAACGCCGTGTTCACCTGGGCTTACTGGTTAACGAATATGTCACTATGCATGAGTTAAAAGCCGATAAAGCGCGTGTTGAAGCAATGATTGAAAAATTTGCCAGTGCGTATGAAAATCCAGATGAATTGCGTAACTGGTATAAAAACAGCAAGGAACATTATGCTGAAATTGAAGCCCTGGTTATGGAAGAAATAGTGGCTGAAAAAATCAGTGAAAGTGCTAAACTTGTTGAGAAAGATACAAGTTATGATGATGTAATGAACCCCAAACAGGATAAACAAGATCAAGGAGAATAATAATGGGGGATTCTGAGAACATAATAAGAAATGCCAGCGGCCTTGTGCCGATGGTAATTGAGCAGACCTCTCGCGGTGAACGCTCTTATGATATTTACTCACGTTTGCTGAAAGACAGAATTATCTTTTTGCTGGGTGAAGTTGAAGATCATATGGCTAACCTGGTTGTCGCCCAGTTGCTGTTTCTTGAATCAGAAAATCCGGAAAAGGATATCTACCTGTACATCAACTCACCGGGTGGTGTTGTGACTGCAGGTTTGGCTATTTATGATACGATCCAGTTTATCAAGCCAGACGTCAGCACATTGTGTATAGGTCAGGCAGCGAGTGCGGCTGCGTTATTATTATGCGCGGGAGCAGAAGGCAAGCGCTTTTGTCTGCCGAATTCCCGGGTAATGATTCATCAGCCATTGGGTGGATACCGTGGTCAGGCAACTGATATTGAAATCCATGCCCGCGAAACATTGCTGATTCGTGAGCGTTTGAACAGTATCATGGCTAACCACACAGGAAAAACACCCGAGCAGATTATGCGGGATACAGAGCGGGATAACTTTATGAGCGCTACTCAGGCTATGGAATATGGCTTGATCGATAAAGTGTTGTATGATCGTGATTCTGTTTAGTTAGACGAAGCATACCCTGCTGCAGCAGGGTATGCTATACCAGTTTCTGGCGATTTTGATGTAAGACATCAGTTGAGAAAGGGGTTTGTAGATGAGTAAAACCGGCAAAGGCGATGGTGAAAAAGTTTTATATTGTTCATTTTGTGGTAAAAGCCAGCATGAGGTAAAAAAGCTGATTGCAGGACCCTCCGTTTTTGTTTGTGATGAGTGTGTTGAGTTATGTAATGACATTATTCGTGAGGAAAGCCACGAGACACCAGAGCAAGCTGAAACCCATTTACCTACTCCAAAAGAAATAGCTCAATTTCTTGATGAATATGTAATTGGCCAACCGCATGCCAAAAAAGTGCTGGCTGTTGCAGTATATAACCATTATAAGCGGCTGCACCGTAAAACCGAGAATGGCGTAGAGCTTGGTAAAAGTAATATTCTGCTGATTGGACCGACTGGAAGTGGTAAAACACTACTGGCTCAGACATTGGCTAGATTGCTGAATGTTCCATTTACGATGGCTGACGCGACAACATTAACCGAAGCAGGTTATGTGGGCGAAGACGTCGAAAACATCATTCAGAAACTGTTGCAGAAATGTGATTATGATGTGGATCGCGCTCAGCAAGGTATCGTTTATATTGACGAAATCGACAAGATTTCCCGAAAATCCGATAATCCTTCCATTACCCGCGATGTATCAGGCGAAGGGGTACAACAGGCCCTGCTGAAATTAATTGAAGGCACAGTTGCTTCGGTTCCGCCGCAAGGTGGACGAAAACATCCGCAACAGGAATTTCTGCAAGTGGATACCTCAAATATTCTGTTTATTTGCGGCGGCGCGTTCGCCGGGCTTGAAAAGATTATCCAGGGCCGCAGCGATAAATCCGGAATTGGTTTCTCAGCACAACTGAAAAATCAAAAAGACAGCAAAATCAGTGAAAAGGTTCTGGAGTCTCTGGAATCAGAGGATCTGGTCAAATACGGTCTGATCCCTGAGTTTGTCGGTCGGCTTCCAGTGGTAACCACGCTTAAAGAACTGGATGAAGACGCATTGGTCGATATATTGACTACACCTAAAAATGCGCTTACCAGACAGTTTCAAGCCTTATTCAAGATGGAAAATGTCGAGCTGGAATTCCGAGAAGACGCATTACGGCAAATTGCCAAAAAAGCGATGGAAAGAAAGATCGGCGCGCGTGGTTTACGGGCAATACTTGAAAACACATTGCTGGATACAATGTATGAACTCCCCTCACTGGAAGGCGTAAGCAAGGTTGTGATTGATGAGGCGGCTATAAACGGTAGCGGTAAACCCATACTGATTTACGAAGTCGATGACAAACAATCTGCTGCCAGCGGCGAGTAGCTAGCAATTCTACCTATGTGCCGCGGCTTGTCCGCGGCATTCATTTACTCGGGTCTAACTTCGTTTTACCCAGGCTGCAATAAATTTTTAACCCTCTTGAAATCCTTAAATTCCAACAACATATTGCTATAGATAATCGAATCCATAGACTAAAAATAGCATTTTCAAGTTTATTGGGTATATACTGGTTATAATCAATTTCAAAAATACAACTTTCTGTATAATTTGAAAATGTTACTTGGTTACCGTCTGGATTAAGGACTCATTATGTCTCATGAAAAAGAATATATTCCATCTGAAGGCGACTTTGCTGCAGTTTTGCCGGTTCTTCCACTGCGGGATGTTGTTGTATACCCACATATGGTGATTCCCCTGTTTGTAGGGCGCGAAAAGTCAATTAAGGCGCTTGAAGCCGCAATGATTGATAATAAACAGATTTTCCTGGTATCCCAGCGTAAATCATCTAATGATGACCCTGCGGCGCAGGATGTGTTTACTGTAGGTACTGTTTCCAGCGTATTGCAAATGCTTAAACTGCCGGATGGTACGGTTAAGGTTCTCGTAGAAGGGGAGAAGAGGGCGCGGGTAACTTCCTATTCCCAGGAAAAAGGATTTTTAGAAGCGACCCTTGAAGAAATGGATGAAACCAACTCTGCCTTGAAATCGCAGGAAGTTGATATACTGATGCGCTCGCTGATGTCGCAGTTTGAACAGTACATCAAATTAAACAAAAAAATTCCGCCTGAGGTCCTTAGCTCGTTAGCTGGTATTGAAGAGCCGGGCCGTTTGGCTGATACCATTGCAGCGCATTTAACGCTCAAGGTCGATGACAAACAGGATTTGCTTGAAATTTCTGATGTTGGCACCCGACTCGAACGTTTAATGGCGGCTATCGAAGGTGAAATTGACTTGCTTCACGTTGAAAAACGCGTGCGCGGACGAGTTAAACGCCAAATGGAGAAAAGCCAGCGCGAGTATTACCTCAATGAGCAAATGAAGGCTATCCAGAAAGAACTTGGCGACATGAGCGAAGAGGGCAACGAAATTGAGCAAATGGAAAAATCCATCATCAAAGCCGGGATGCCCAAAGAAGCTAAAGAAAAGGCGATGTCTGAACTGCAAAAACTGAAAATGATGTCGCCTATGTCAGCGGAAGCAACGGTAATCCGTAACTACCTTGATTGGATGCTCAGTGTGCCCTGGAAAAAGAAAACCAAAATTCAGTTTGATTTAACCAAGGCTGAAAAATTACTTGATAAAGAACATTATGGTCTGGAAAAGGTAAAAGAACGCATTACCGAATACCTTGCTGTACAGCAACGGGTAAAACGCATGAAAGGCCCTATCTTGTGTCTGGTTGGCCCTCCAGGGGTAGGTAAAACCTCATTAGGCCAGTCTATCGCCAATGCCACCGGCAGGACATTTATCCGTATCGCGTTAGGCGGCGTGCGTGATGAAGCAGAAATCAGAGGCCACAGACGTACCTATATAGGCTCCATGCCTGGTAAAATCATTCAAAAACTTTGCAAGGCAGGTGTAAAAAATCCATTAATCATGCTTGATGAAGTGGACAAGATGGCGATGGATTTCCGCGGCGACCCGGCAGCGGCATTGCTGGAGGTATTAGATCCCGAACAAAACCATACATTTAGCGATCACTACCTTGAAGTCGATTACGATTTAAGCGATGTCATGTTTATCGCTACGGCCAACTCACTGGAAATTCCGGCGCCGTTACTGGACCGGATGGAAATAATCCGTCTTGCCGGTTATACCGAAGACGAAAAAGTGCATATTGCCGAAAGCTATCTGATTCCGAAACAAACTGCTCTTAATGGCCTGAAGCCGGAAGAAATTAACATTAGCGAAGGCGCTGTTCATGAGATAATTCGGCATTACACCCGCGAGGCAGGCGTTCGTAATCTTGAACGTGATATTGCAGGTATTTGCCGCAAAGTAGTCAAGGATATCCTGACTAGCAAGAAAACAAATAAAATTACGGTTACCCGTTCCAATATTGAAAAGTACCTGGGTGTGAAAAAATTCCGCTATGGCCTGGCTGAACAATTTGACCAAATAGGTCAAGTAACCGGCTTGGCCTGGACAAGCGTAGGCGGTGAATTGCTTACGATTGAGGCGACAGCAATGCCTGGTAAAGGTAAAACGATCCATACTGGCCAATTGGGTGAAGTCATGCAGGAGTCAATCCATGCTGCTATGACTGTAGTTCGCAGCAGGGCTAAAAGTCTCGGCTTGCCTGACGATTTTTATGACAAACATGAATTCCATATCCATGTTCCTGAAGGCGCTACGCCGAAAGATGGCCCCAGCGCTGGTATAGGCATGTGTACAGCACTGGTTTCTGTAGTGACCAAAATTCCAGTGCGTGCAGATGTTGCAATGACTGGGGAAATTACTTTAAGAGGCCAGGTACTGCCGATTGGCGGCTTGAAGGAAAAACTTTTAGCGGCACATCGCGGCGGTATTAAGCACGTTATTATTCCGGAAGAGAACGAAAAAGATCTCGATGAAATTCCAGATAACGTGCTCAGAAAGCTAAAAGTCCATCCGGTAAAGACAATTGAGCAGGTTTTGGAACTGGCTTTACAGCGTAGTCCCATTACTCAAGTCATTGATTCTGAACAAAAACCTGAAAAAAGTATAAAAAGTTCGAAAAAAAATAAAAATAATGATTTACATGCACATTAATACCGGGTATATTTCACACCGTTGCCCGCTACTGGCGGGCGATTCAAGGATGTGACTGCTTGACTGGGGTTGTAAAGTTTGATTTAATCGGCCTCATAAAAAGGATGAATAACTGGATAGGGGACAAGATGAATAAAAGTGAATTAGTCGATGCAATTGCAAGTGGTTCAGGTATAACAAAGGCTGAAGCTAGTCGTGTGATTGGGGTCTTTACACAGGCTATTACTGATGCGTTAAAAAATGGCGATCAAGTTGTTTTACCTGGTTTTGGATCTTTTTCTACCGGTAACCGTTCTGCTAGAACCGGAAGAAACCCACAAACTGGCAAGACAATTCAGATTAAAGCGTCACGAGTTGCTAAGTTCAAAGCTGGCAAATCGCTTAAAGAAGCTGTTCAGGAAGCGTAAGTTTTCGGGTGCTTAGCTCAGCTGGGAGAGCATCGCCCTTACAAGGCGAGGGTCGTAGGTTCGATCCCTACAGCACCCACCAAAATTGGAGTGGTAGTTCAGTTGGTCAGAATACCGGCCTGTCACGCCGGGGGTCGCGGGTTCGAGCCCCGTCCACTCCGCCAAATTAGCGCGCCTAAGGGCGCGTTTTTTTTTCCTGCCATGCTTGCTTTGATTCTTCATGAGTATTTACTATTGATTATGGAACTCCGATCATGTTGCAAAAGCTAAACGAACGCATACAGGGTGTTGTAGCTTGGGTAGTTATCTTGTTAATAGCGGTAACTTTTACTTTATTCGGAGTCGATTACTATATGCAGTCGCATAATGTATCCGATATCGAAGTGACCGTTAATGATCAACCTATTACCAAGCAAGCCTTTGAACTAAATTATCGACGTGCCCGCCAACAGCGAGAAGCTGCTCAACTTACCGCCGCTCTTGAAACAGCCTTGAAAAAACAGGTACTTGACGACATGGTAGCAAATCAGATCACTGTCCAGTCAGCTCGTTCAGCCGGCTTTGAAGTAAGTGCTGAGCAAGCCAACAATGCTATCCTGACTATTCCCCAATTCCAGGAAGACGGCCGTTTTTCAGCGCAACGTTATGAGCAGGCGTTAAGCGGCGCGATGTTTACACCGGAATCGTTCCAGCAGGAAGTCAGACAGGGAATGTTGCTTAATCAACAACGTTTTGCCTTCATTGGCAGTGCTTTTGCCTTACCGAGCGAAGTTAAACGGTATGTCAAACTTTATATGCAAACCCGCGATTACGACTATCTGCAAATTTCTGCGGCTTTGTTTATGGATAAGAGCGGTGTGACTGAGCAGGCGGTTAGCGAATATTACAAACAGCATCCTCAGGAATTTATTGCGCCGGAGAAAGTCGGCATTGATTATGTCCGCCTTTCCATGCAGAAAGTACGTGATACATTGCAAGTGAAGGATGAAGATATTCAACGTTTCTACGAAGAAAATCAAAATAACTTCCTTACCCCAGCCCAATGGAAAGTTGCGCACATTCTGTTTGCTGTCCCTGAAGACGCCAGCGATGAAACCCAGGGTCAGATTGAGGAAAAAGCTCAGGAAGCCTATCAGGCCTTACAGAATAATCCTGCGCAGTTTGCACAATGGGTTAAATCTATGTCTGCTGACAAGCTCGCAGCTGCCAATGATGGTGAATTGCCCTGGATCACGGCGGGTCAGACGCCATTTGATAAAGCGCTATCCGGATTAAACAAACCTGGTCAGATCTCGGAGCCTTTCAAAACAGGTAAAGGGTATGAGATTTTTAAATTGGTTGATTACAAACCCGCCAGCCTGAAGCCGTTAAATGATGTGAAACAGCAAATTGCGGAGCAATTGACAGCGGAAGTAGTCCAGACGCGATATGCCCAATTGCTTGAGCAATTAACCGACTTGAGCTACCAGACACCAGATACCCTGAAGCCTGTTGCTGAAGAACTGAAATTAACCGTGGAGCAGGCCGAGCCGTTTGCCCGGGATGGCGGCAAAAGCGATATTACTAAAAACAAACAGGTGATTAACGCCGCATTCAGCCACGATGTACTTGAGCTTGGCAACAATAGTGAACCTATACAGCTTGATAATGATAGTGTAATTGTTTTGCGGGTAAGCAAACATATTCCTGCTACAGAAAAGCCGTTGGCAGAAGTGAAAGAAGCAATTATTAACAAGCTGGCGCTTGCCAAGGCTGAGCAAAAAGCACAGCAATATGGCGCTGCATTACTGAAAGCTACAAACGGCGCCCAGGAAGAAACACTGAACGGCAAACAATTAGCCTGGCAAGAAGTTGAGAAGGCATCACGCGATACAGATAAGGCTGACGCAACAATCAACGAACTGGCCTTCAGCTTGCCCCAGGCAAATAGCCGTGATGGCCGCCAATTGATTAATGGTGATTATGTTATTGTCCGTTTGAAAAAAATTAATGATGGGGAATATAAGTCGCTGGATAAAGAGCAACGCGCGAGCCTGGCTCAACAGATTGAAGCAAACTATGGCTTAATGGATTATGATTTGTATGTTAATAATCTGATCCGCAAAGCAAAAGTCGAGTAGGTTGGGTCGTTTGACCCAACATAGGATCTTGAATTAGGCACTGCTGTTGGGTCAAACGACCCAACCTACTTTGTATCAATAAACACCATTTTGTATTATTTTATTTGACCACTCTCACTTCTTCTGTAATAATCTCACCGGCGCATGGAGTGCAGGCGATCTTTTTAATCATTCATCAGTGTATTTTTATGCTCTTCTGTGAGCCGTCTTGAATGGTTATCGATTTTTAATCCCTCAGATTTTGGAGATGTAACGTGGCTCGAAATGATAAATTAAGCGATAGCGACTTATCTAATTTGTATCTATACTTTTCTAATACTTTTAAAGAAAGATATGTAAGCGGTAATGCTCAACAGGTTTTTCATGAGTTATGGAATGAATTATTTTATTGGGTAACTGATCCGAACTGCGAATTATCGCAACTCCCTTACGCAGAGAAACAGCGTGCATTTTTAATTCTGGATACAGCAATAAAGTCTTTACCCGAATTCAGGCAATCTGGACATACTCCGATGAATTTTTTTATTCCGCCTGCCAAAATTGAAATTCATGTACATCATCATCACCACAAAAAGTATCGCCATTTCGATAATGTAATCACGGAGATTTTTTTGTGGGGCGCTCTATGGAACTATCTGTTTCCTTCGTATACCCATAATTCACATGGCCATAATAACAATGCCTTTAATAACTTTTTATACCGCTTAATTTCGGCTGTGGCTGTCATCGTGGCAGTGGGGGCTTTTTACTATTTGATTGGCCATTTATTTAATGGTTTTGAGCGCATGCTTCACAATGAAGGCTGGATGCAGGCAACTGTTTCACTGGCAAGTACCTTGGCTGGTGCTGCTGGCGGCGCTTTATTGGGTTACTATGTTGTTTCTGTTCCATTAATGATGCTTGGATTTTCACTGGGTATGTCTAATCCTGCCGCACTGGCGATTTTAGGGATAGTGGCTCTGACCGCGGTGAGCGCAGCTATTTTTGGTGCAATCGGTAACTGGGCTGCCGATAAAAATGCACGGAACAAAAATCCGGATGCGCTGGTACAAAATGATCCTTACCGTTTCAGATTGACTGATGAGGAAGCTGCAAAGGTTGAAGCCAAAGGCTACAATTCTGATGTTGCAAAATGCGCAATTGTTGATGCTGCACAGAAAATTGCTGAAAATAAGGGTGTTAATAATCGCATATACCGCGTACTTTTCACTAACGGTCGAAGAGAACAAAGAGATTTGGAGGTGGTCAGAACAATCAGAGAAGACAAACTGACAAATGCTCTTGTTTCGGTGGCTGGTAAAACCCTTAATTTACGAGTAAGAGCAACAGACAGCAGTTGTCCACCAGAAGCCGTAATTACAGAGCATTTTGTAGCACGAGGGGGGCAAATACCCCAGCAGGCTTATGTTCCTCAGCAACCAGCAGTTTACATTCCAGATATGCCGTTGCCGCAGGAACAACCAAATCTGGGAGGCGCTAATATGGCATGGTCTTATACAGAGCAACCGGCTATAGGCGGGTATAACCCTGCTTTTCATGGAGCAGCACCGGCTCCGGTAGCGCCAGCTTCTGCTCCAGATCAAGTGTTTGTTCCGCATAAAATGTAAGTAGGTTGGGTCGTTTCGACCCAACAAGCTGTACCACCTGGGTACCGATTATTCCAAATTAGACATCGACACCGCATGATAACCGGCATCAACATGAACTACTTCCGCAGTAATTCCAGAAGCTAAATCTGAACAGAGAAACGCAGCCGTATTGCCCACTTCTTCAGCGGTAACATTGCGCTTCAGCGGCGTGCTGTTGGCATAGGCGCTTTGCATTTTACGGAAATCTTTAATCCCAGCCGCAGCCAATGTCTTGATTGGGCCTGCTGAAATGGCGTTAACTCGAATACCGCGTGAACCAAGGCTTGCTGCCAGATAACGTACTGAGGCTTCCAGGCTTGCTTTGGCAATGCCCATAACATTGTAGTTTGGAACTGCTTTCTCGGCGCCATAGTAGCTTAAGGTGAGGATTGAGCCATTGGTTTTTTCCATTAACGGCAATGCCGCTTTAGCCAGACCAACCAGACTATAGGCGCTGATGTCGTGGGCTATGCGGAAACCTTCGCGCGTACTGCATTCAATAAAATCACCGCTGATTTGATCGGCAGGCGCAAACGCAACGGAATGGATAACGATATCCAGTTGTTGCCAGTGCTGGCCCAATGATTCAATAACTGCGTTGATATCCTGATCATTTGCTACATCACAAGGGAACGTTAATGTTGAATTAAACTCAGCGGCCATCGTTTCAACCCGGCTCTGCAGTTTTTCATTCTGATAGGTAAATGCCAGTTCAGCGCCTTGCTCATGAAACGCTTTGGCAATGCCGTATGCAATCGAACGGTTACTGGCCAGGCCAACAATCAATGCTTTTTTTCCGCTTAAAAATCCCATAATCAAACTCCTTTAATCGTTTTGATGAGTAGCAAGCAACTCGCGCATTTTAGCCTGAATCATATCAATGGCAATTCGGTTCTCACCGCCGCGCGGTACAATAATGTCTGCATATCGGCTCGATGGCTCAATAAACTGGAGATACATCGGTCTGACCGTTGTTTCATACTGATGGACTACCGATTCAAATGAGCGATGACGCTCGACCACATCACGCTTGAGGCGGCGGGTTAAACAAATATCCAATGGGGTGGACATGAATATTCGTATGTCCATCACTTCGCGTAATGCTTTATCGGTAAACAGCAAAATCCCTTCCAGTACAATGATGGCATGGCGGCCAATATGACGTGTTTCTGTCAGACGCAAATGTTTAGAGTGAGAATAAATTGGAATGTCTACGGCTTCACCACGCTGCAGCGTACGTAAATGTTCACATAACAGCGCATGATCAAAGGCATCAGGATGATCGTAATTTATCTTTTCCCGTTCAGCAAACGGCAGGTGACCGTTATCTTTGTAATAGGCATCCTCAGAGATGACCACGACCTGATCCGAACCAAGCTCATTTACTATAGTATTGGCCAGAAGGCTTTTGCCGGAAGCTGAGGGACCAGATATCCCGATAATAATTGGTTGTTTGCTCATGATAGTCTAATTCAAAATTTTGAGCAGATATTAAGCGTTTATGAGGATAAATTCAATCTGTAACGCTTTATTTGTCACGATTTCGCTTTAATAAAAGGTATAAAGCGCCGCTTCCGCCATCACGCGGGGTAGCGCTATGAAATGCGAGCACTTGTGGAATCTGTTTTAACCAGTGATTAACCAGGTTTTTCAGGATGGGCGTTTCGCCCTCGGCACCGCCTTTGCCATGGATAACTAACAGGCAGCGTTTGTCTTCGGCCACTGCGTTATGGATGAATTTTACCAGAGTGCGTTGGGCATCGTCAGGCCGTAAGCCGTGTAAATCAAGCCGGCCTTGCCATTTAATTAATCCCTGCCTGAGCTCACGCATTCGCCGGGAGGGTATGCTGTGTTGAGCAAAGGATAATATCGTGTGGGCGTCAACAGTATCGTGATAGTAGTTGGAAAGATAAAGCCCAGATTCTTTCGGCTCGATTTCAGTAAAATCTTCGCGTTTTCTTCTTGTCGCTGCAGGTTTGGGGCGTTCAGTTGCAATCTGTTTGCTTTTTTTCAAGGGTTTTGCAGAGGCTACTGCCTGACGGAACAGCGCCTTGTCTTCATCAGACAGGCTTTTTTTAGACATAAGACAGCAGCATTAAAATGAAATGCGCGTAGTATATACTCAATAAATGTGAAAATGCTATGTAGTAAGATTGTTTCGACCCAACATTGCCAACTTGAGAGATAGATTCCCGCCTTCGCGGGAATGACAGTTCTTAGATATATCTCCACCTCCACAATTCTTAACTTAGTGGCCGTGAGCCTACGTGTGATTTTGATATTTATCTTATGATAACTTTTCAACAAAATTACTGGGAGCAGAGGCAATTTTCAAGTACAATTTATGAAATTTATGCACATTATTTTTTAATAAGGTTGTTATGTCTTTTTCATACGATGATTGTACGGCGAAATTTGAAACAATTACTGACTTTATCCGCTTTGGCATCAGTGAAGCGAACCGGCATGAGCTGTGGTATGGCCATGGCAGCGATAACTCCTATGATGACATCCATGCCCTGGTTCTGGGCACACTGGCGTTGCCAAACGACATCAATCCGTCGTTACTGCTGTCAAAACTTACTGAAGAAGAAAAAGACATGCTCCGCCATAGCTTGCACCAGCGCATTATTAACCGGATTCCGGTTCCTTATCTGATTAATCGGGCTAATTTCTGCGGTTTGAGTTTTTATGTGGATGAGCGGGTATTGATTCCACGATCGCCGGTTGCCGAGCTGATACAGCAACAATTTTCACACTGGATTGATCCGGATAAGGTCAGACATGTTCTTGATTTATGTACTGGAAGCGGTTGTATCGCAATTGCCTGCAGTTACGCTTTTCCTGATGCCGAAATCGACGCAGTGGATATTTCGCCGGATGCGCTTGATGTGGCGGCGATTAATTGTGAAGAACACGGTCTTGAGCATGATATCAATTTGATTGAATCCGATTGTTGGGAAAATGTACCGGCTATCCATTACGATATAATCATTTCCAATCCGCCCTATGTCGGGGATGTCGAAATGGAAGAATTACCAGAAGAGTACCTCCATGAGCCTGATCTGGCTCTGCGCTGTGAAAAAAATGGCCTGGCAGTGGTTGAAAAAATACTGATTAATGCCCATCATTACTTAACTGATGACGGTATTTTAGTCGTGGAAGTCGGCAACAGCGAACAGGCTCTGATAGAGACTTATCCAGATCTGCCTTTTACCTGGCTTGATTTTGCACATGGCGGCCAAGGCGTATTTTTGTTGACTTGCCAGCAGCTGAAAAATTATTTCGAACGATAAGGTTGCAATGAGCGGCAATACATTTGGCAAATTATTTACAGTAACCAGTTTTGGCGAGAGCCATGGCAAAGCTTTAGGATGTATTGTCGATGGCTGCCCGCCAGGTTTGCCGTTATCTGAAGACGCTATCCAGCCTTTTTTAGATAAACGTAAGCCCGGCCAGTCAAAGTATACTACCCAACGCCGGGAAAACGACCAGGTTGAAATCCTGTCTGGCGTATTTGAAGGCCTGACGACCGGAACACCTATTGCATTGCTGATTCAAAATAGCGATCAACGCTCCAGTGATTATGATGAAATCAAGGATTTGTTCCGTCCTGGACATGCTGATTTTACCTACCATCAGAAATACGGTCACCGGGATTATCGTGGAGGCGGACGTTCATCGGCTCGCGAAACAGCCGCACGCGTTGCGGCTGGCGCTATTGCCCGAATTTATTTAAAAGAACAGCTTGGTATCGAAATAACCGGTTATTTAAAGCAAATGGGTTCAATTAGCCTGGATTTTGTCAGCCGGGATGACATTGCGAATAATCCCTTTTTTTGCCCCAATCAACATCAGGTACAACAATTAATTGATTTGATTGACCAATTACGCCGCCAGGGCGATTCAATCGGCGCCCGGGTTAATGTGATAGCTACCGGGGTGCCGCCAGGTTTTGGCGATCCGGTTTTTGATAAACTGGATGCGACGCTCGCCAGTGCCATGATGTCCATTAATGCTGTCAAAGGCGTTGAAATTGGCTCCGGTTTTGGAGCGGTGACGCAAACAGGCAGTGAACATCGTGATGAAATAACAAACGCCGGTTTTTTAACTAATCATGCCGGCGGAATTTTAGGCGGTATTTCAACCGGCCAGGCGATTGAAGTCAGTATGGCGCTTAAGCCGACATCAAGTATTATCAAGCCGGGAAAGACTATCACCCGGTTTGGCGAGGAAACAACGGTAATCACCAAAGGCCGGCATGATCCCTGTGTGGGGATCCGGGCAGTGCCTATTGCTGAGGCAATGATGGCCTTGGTATTAATGGATCACTTTTTGCGTGACAGAGCCCAGAACTACAAACAAGAGAGGCATAAATAATGAGCAGACGGTTAGATGTTGCAATTGTAGGCGCAACCGGTGCGGTTGGTGAAACATTTATCCAGGTACTGGAAGAACGTGATTTTCCAGTGAATAAACTGTATTTGCTTGCCAGCGAACGTTCTGCCGGCAAAACCATGATGTTCAATAACAGACCGCACGATGTAACTAATCTGGCTGATTTTGATTTCAGCGAAGTGGATATCGCGCTATTTTCTGCCGGCGGGGCGGTTTCAAAGCAATACGCGCCCATTGCTGCTGAAGCCGGCTGTGTGGTTGTTGATAATAGCTCAAGCTTCCGTTATGAGGATGATATCCCGCTGGTTGTGCCTGAAGTAAATGCCCATCGCATCAGCGAATATACGAATCGAAATATTATTGCCAATCCCAACTGCTCTACTATTCAAATGGTAGTTGCTTTAAAACCAATCCATGATGCAGTGGGAATCAGCCGGATCAATGTAGCGACCTATCAGGCTGTTTCCGGTACCGGTAATAAAGCCATTACGGAACTGGTTAGCCAATTGGGTGAGTTGTTAAACGGCAGACCAGTAAAAAATAAAGTTTATCCCCATCAAATAGCCTTTAATGTATTGCCGCATATTGATGAATTTCAGGATAATGGCTATACCCGCGAAGAAATGAAAATGGTCTGGGAAACCCAAAAAATTATGGAAGATGACAGTATTCTGGTTAATCCGACGACAGTCAGGGTGCCTGTTTTGTATGGCCATTCCGAAGCGATTCATCTTGAATTGAAAGCGCCATTGTCTGTTACGGAGGCCCGCGAATTAATGCGCAATGCACCGGGCGTAAAATTGGTCGATGACCCTGAAAATCTGATTTATCCAACGCCGATTACCCATGCTGTTGGCCATGATGAGGTTTTTGTAGGCCGTATCCGGCAGGATATTAGCCATCCGAATGGATTAAATCTGTGGGTGGTCGCGGATAATATCCGCAAGGGCGCTGCGACAAATGCTGTACAAATTGCTGAAATTCTGCAACGAGAGTATTTATAACATATACTATTAGCATGAGTGAAAATAATGCGTCATCACATAAAAGCATTGCAGAGCGCTTATTGCGCAAACGCAAAGGGCGAACTGCTTTTGCTGCTTCGGAATCGCTAGCTAAAAAGGCTATAGCGAAGAGCGTGGATCCGTCTGGCCGTTTACCGGATAGCGGCCGCTTACCAGGCGGTGATCGCAAGCGTAAAATTTCTTATCTGGTTGACGAAAGCCGGGCTATGGAGATTAAAAGGCGCAGGCAAGAGCATATCGGACACAGTAAATTTGCCAGAGTAATTGAAAAGGAACATTCACTTGATGAACCGCCTGCACCTGAAGGAGAGCTGCAGAATTCGATTCGTCAGCATCCCGATCTTGATAGACAGATCTATGATGGCACGGATCCTAACCTGAATCCTGAGCCTCCGCTAAGTTCAGCAGCTAGGCGGGAGTTTGATAATCAACGAAGGGAACAGGAAATGGAAAAACAATTGCGTCTGGGTAATATGCCCAAATTCGGCAAACATAACACGCCCAAACCAGGCTACTAATTATGTCAATTGCTGATGATATTATAAGTCGCCGGATGCCTGATTTTGATTATTATCTGAGGCAGGGAGAAACGCTTGACGATATCGATGACTATGGTTTTACGCCATTAATCGAATGCGCCATTACCAAACAACCTGATATCGCTAAACGCTTGCTGGATAGAAAGGCTGATGTGAACAAGGCAGATGTGACCGGAAGAACGCCTTTACACTGGGCGGTTGATAATAATGATCTCGACATGGTAAAACTGCTGCTGGAACATCGAGCCAATCCCAATACGTATACCAGCTCTGGTATGGCAGCTCTCGTTTATCCAGTGCTGCGCAATCAGGACCCTATTAAACAATTGCTTTACCAATATGGAGCCAAACTTGATTTTGCGCTCGATTTTATTAATGCCAAGCTGATAGGCCATCGTTATGAATTGTCCGGTTATGTCGATATTGTCAATGCGGAAGAAGAATTTATCGAGCTGGATTATGAAGGTTTTATTCTTGAATTCACGGTTGCAGTATTAAAAGACTCTCTGCGCCGTTTTATCAGCAGCTATTCAACCCGTCATTTACGGACACATTTTCCATATTTGTACGAGATTATGGACGGATTTGCCGCTGCTGCCGAACTGCTTAAATTACAGCACCAGACTATTCTTTCCAGCGCGGATAAAGCAAAGATTAATGGCTTGTTACATAATACGCCAGTATTAATATTACCAGCTGCCAGCCGTGGCCATGCGATGGGCTTTGTTCGTTATCGTAACTGGTGGGCGAAGATTGATCGCGGTGAAAACAGTCTGAAGGAAGGGAGTGTTAATATTTATCAAATCACTAACCCTGAGGCATTAACGGTGAGCTTTATTGAAGAGTTTTTATATAGAAAGCAGAACAGGAGTTATTTTCACCAGGCAATTAACCGCAAGCTGGGATTACAACCGATAGCGCAGTTACCCATTAGCTCCCAGATTGCGGGTAATTGCTCATGGGCTAATGTGCAGGCCATTGTGCCGGCAGCTTACGCTATGCTGCGTCTGGCAGAAACGGGGCAGGTTGATGCTGCTTCTGCAATCGGTCTGTATGACAATTGGGTTGAATGGGATAAAGATCGTGCCCTGGATGAGGCCATTCAGCGATTTTATCTGGCAAATCCCATGCGCAAGGCAAGTATTGCTTCCATGCTGGCATCAGTCTTGTTTCAGGCATGTGATTATAATAATTCGCGCCATGTTGAAAGGGCAGAAAAGATGCTGGCTGTATTAACCCTGCCTGATTATTATTATATCCTGCAAAGTTATCTTGAAGAGTATTGCATCAAGCGATTAACCCGCCGGGGAAATAACCTGCTTAAATTACTGGATGATTGCGGGGTGAACCCCAATATTGGCGTTTCGCCAATTGCTACCGGACTTAAAGATTAGGAAATAGTGCAGCTATTACAGCCAATTTCCTCTCTGTCATCATTGATATCGCTAAAAAGGCCTAAACGGCATAAAGGAGATGGAAAAGTTTCCTCATCATAGAGCTTTCGCATATCCGGATCGGAAAGAATTTCATAAGCTTTTCGCAGTTCAACAAATTCTTCAGCCGCTTCTTTTTTATCCTGATTTTTATCCGGATGTTTTGCCAGGCTGCTTCTTCTATATGCTCTTTTAATCTCTTGTGTATCGGCGCTTTTTGCAACCCCAAGTATGGTGTAAAAATCTTTTGTCATTATTCCAGCCAAGTGTAGCCTTGATGCAGCGCAGTGTAATCAAGGTTTTTCTTTCGTCATAATTAATTATTGATCATTTCACGGATGAGTTAAACCTTGATATCAAGGACACACTGGCTAGCAAATATCCTTGTTGGGTCAAACTAATCAAATCACCGTAGATACTATGTAGAAAAGAAAAGCCAATAAGGTTATCTTTTGTCAATTTTTAATCCACTACGATAAAAGGAGACAAAGATGACCTTATCGGCTAAAGAGTATGTTACACCAAAAGGCGCTATTTTGTACATGGCGCTAGAGTTATCAAACACTAACTGGGTGATAGCGTTTGGCACAGGAACAAAGACCAGAAAAGTAACGATTGAAGCGAATGATATCCCGGGGTTGCAGGCGGAATTGAAGGTGGCCCAAGAGAAACTGAAATTAGAGTCTGTGAGCGAGGTAGTGAGTTGTTACGAAGCCGGCCGAGACGGATTTTGGTTACATCGGTGTTTGGAAAAGCATGGAATCAAGAATGTGGTAATTGATTCATCC
>NZ_JBHSAB010000003.1:42602-43314 GCF_042649825.1 Legionella dresdenensis
GTGCCGAGCGAGGAGGAGGAGGACCGGCGTCGGATGCACCGGGAACGAGGCCGGTTAAAGAAAGAGCGCACGAGCCATACGAACCGTATCAGAAGTCTGCTGAACTTATATGGGATAAAGTTCAGCGGAGCAAAGGATTGGACATCTTACCTGACGGCGGTAAAAGATTGGCAGGGGAATCCGCTATTGACGCACCAGAAGGAGGAACTACTTCGCGAAGTAAAGCGCCTGGAGTTGGTGGAATCGCATTTGAAAGCGTTGGAATCGCGAATGCAGCAGTTATTAAAGGAATCGCCAGAGCCAGTCTATCGCCAGATAGAGCAGCTCAAACGGTTAAAAGGGGTTGGCGATGTGAGCTCCTGGATGCTTGTCATGGAATGGTTTGGCTGGCGGCGGTTTAAGAACCGGCGCGAAGTGGGTGCGGCAGCCGGCTTGGTCGGAACGCCTTATTCGAGCGGTGATAGCGAGAAAGAGCTTGGCATTACGAAAGCGGGGAATCATCGTATTCGGGCATTAATGATAGAGTTGTCGTGGTGTTGGTTAAGGTACCAACCGGGCAGTGATTTATCGAAATGGTTTCATGAGCGCTTCGATCATGGCGCGCGCTTGAGAAAGATAGGGATTGTCGCATTGGCTAGAAAATTATTGATTGCCTTATGGCGTTATGTCGAAACGGGCGAATTGCCGAAAGGCGCTGAGTTAAAAGTTTAGG
>NZ_JBHSAB010000003.1:43354-64183 GCF_042649825.1 Legionella dresdenensis
AGGGCTGTACGGATAGAAGGTAGATTATAGACTTCGGTTTATATCGCTAAACAACTGAGCAAGACACAATTTAATCGAGAGTTCGTTAAATAGAAACACGACTTAGAGAATAAAGATGTAAAAACAAACAAGGGTAAAACGAGTCAGTGAAAGCCCTCGCCGGGCAGGCAGGTCTGCATCATGCATGATACAGACACGGGAACAGCGTAATTTTTTTTATAGTCAGTCAAGCCCAAGCCCTGCGGGTGCGCTAATCGCGCAGGCTTGACTGACTATAAAAAATGGTTGACAAAAGACTTCTCATAGAAGGTTGGGCTGTAAAGCCCATAGACGTCAAGCTAAGCCAGGTACATAGGAAATTAGAATAGTAAATGTACAAAATTCCTTAACTGACTGCTATGTGTTTTACAGTCCATATTCGTTCGGCCTGAGGAAAATGCGGAGCATTTGTCTCGAAGGCGTGGCACTGTACCACAGGCTTCGAGACAGCGCTAACGCGCTTCCTCAGCCCGAACGATATTGTGAAATATAGAAATTTAATTCCTTAGCTTGACGGCCATGGGCTGTAAAGCCCAACACTCCTTTACGCGAAAAACATTACTGGAATTGCACTTGTGGTTGCCTGACTCTGTACATATTGATCGCGTTCATTAATGATTTTATTTTTTAATTCTTCCAAATCAGGCGTCTTCGGGTTCCTATTTTTTATCTCGTCTTCACATGCCTTAATCAACTCGTCAAATTTTGTAATAATTTTATCTTTGACCGGGAGTGTAAAAAAATTGTTAGATCTTTCAAGTTTGCGCTCCAGCTTAAAAAGCTTAGGGGGTGTCAGAAGAAGCTCTATTAATTGGTTGCGTAATACTTTAATTTGCACTTTTGCTTCCGTATCGCTCATGGATTTAGCAGAGGCTTGATTAATCCAGCTTACACCCTCAGGGCCATATACAAGTTCACCAAATGTAAAAAAGCCGCTTAGTACAGAACCATGAGCCTCAGAACCAATTGCTGTGCGAGCTTGTTTAGAAGCAGGTTCTTCAGTTTTTTCCTCGCGTCTTGTCATTGCAGCGGCCGGTCTTTTTTCGCCAGTAACAGGTTCTGGAGGGTTTTTAGTAATAGATTTTATATGTTGTGCAATACTGCTGCCTGGCTGCGATATTAATTCCTGTTTTGCAGAAATAAGTTTATGGTTTTTTGAGCTTAACGTGATAAGATTTGTCTCAGGATCAGAAAAAAATACTCGAGCGATGTCAGTCTGTTGATCATAATGTTTTGGTGATGAATTCTGAAGATCATAAATAACAGTCAGCTTATCCGCGATTGAACCGACCGTTTCGTACGGATATTTTTTAAGAAATTCATGACAATCATAATAATAGCCCATTGCACCATTAATTCTTGCATTAATTGCCCATTTTTTCATTAGCAGGTTTGACGTTACTTTCTGAAATTTAATTTTTATAAGACTATTAACCAACGCTGGCTCTATACCGTCAGGGATATTTGGGGCAGCTACATTGTACTGGTTAGCCAGATTAGTAAAGCTACGCACGGCCACAGGATTGTTATTAGAGTACTGTACCAGGCATCCTGCTAAAGGAATGTGGGTTTGATATAAATAGTAAAGTTGGCTGCGCGATAATTGGGTGCTAATAAACTGCCCAGGGGTTTCTGGACTTATAAATTTCGCTAAAAACTCTTCATTTTTCATAATTAATCAAATCGTATGCTAAGAAAGTCAAATTATAAGGAAGAAAACTTAAGGAACTCTTAAAATGGGCTGTGAAGCCCAACACTCCCTTTGTGCCGGACAATTTTTTTGTATTACATGTAGGTTGGGTCGTTCCGACCCCCAACCTACAAAAATTGTCCGGCACAAAGCAACACTCCTTAATGAATAACCCGGATAGGCTAGTTTAACCATCTCGGTGAATCAAATTCAATTTCCAACTCCTCTTCGCTATTAGCAGCAGAAGCAGGGAGAGGCGCTGATTGGGAAAACAGCGCGGGTACAGCTCTGGCTGGCGTAGCGGTTGGCCTTTCTGGCTCCTGCGAAGCCGTCGTTTCCGCAGCGGGGGCTGAATGATTGTCTGATATGGTTGGCGCTTCAGGTTCTGGCGGAGCCGTCGTTTCCGCAGCCGGGGCTGAATGATTATCTGGTATGGTTGGCTCTGTCGGTTTGACAGGTGGTATTTCTTCACTGCCCGGTTCTTGCGGAGCCGCACACGGCTGTACCTTATTTCGTGCCAGGTCGGCGGATAATTTTGCACGTTCAACAGCGGTTTCATTACACCTTTTTTGCAATAGTTCAATTTGAGTGCGCAGCGCTTTTTTTTCTTCTTCACTCGCTTGGAACTTTTGTTCATTAATTTTTGCATTTATAGACGCAGTAGCTCTATTTGCTGCTGCTTCATAATAGTCATTACGGCTTTCACGGAGCAGGGTCTCAGCTTCTTCCAGGCGGTTATCCATAATCAACTTGATCACCAGCACAATCAAGGCCACGATAGCAGCTGCTGCACCGCCAAGCAATATAGCGCTAAGCAACGCCGCTCCATAAGCTGCAAAACCAACCGCTACCAGGATGCCAAAAGCTAATATCGCAAAACCAAGCACAAACCAGTTACCCCGATCCTTGGCAAACTCAGCCAGTTCATTCCAACACTCTTTAAACCAGTCTTTTAAATCAATCCCTTTCTGCCGAAACCAGTCCATTACGTTAGCGAAAGTAAAATCATCCCAGAGATCGCTGCACCACTCTTTAAAATCTCCCCATTTTTCGCTGCACCAATCTTTTATCGATGCGGCCTTATCGCCAATCCAATCTTTAAGATTACCCAGATGTGCTAAAATTGAATCCAAAAATTCCACAATTACCTCATTTGTTAAAGTTGTTTATAGCGTTTCGCAGTGATTCAAGTTCGCCATCTGTTTTTTCTTGAGTATATTTAAACTCGCGCAACGCTTCTTCAGCGATCACCTTGCTAGTATCTGCTTCAGTCTTCACAGAAGCGATAAATGCCTGTTCGCAATCGGCTTCAGTATTAGAAAAAAGAGAATAAGGGTTGGGTTGCAGCGGCTCTATACCTGCTTCATTTTCCAGAATTGCTTTAATACGTCTTAGCTCCCTCAACTCTTCCTGGTTTTCTTGCCAACGGGCTTGATCCGCCAGGGCTTCAAGCTCTTCTTGTTTAGCTTCCTCTTTAGCTAACCTGGCTTTATCTTTCAAATAAGCTGCTTCTTGCTCAATCTGTTTGCGAATTCGCTCTTTTTCTGTAAAGGGTTGCTGTATAGTCTTGCTACATTGTTCTACAGCCTCAATTATTGTATTAAAAAAACTCAACATATTAATACCTCGTTAATGTCAAATTAAAATCCAAATTGTTTTAAAATCCCCGCATAATCCGCTGTTCGGGTTAAATCCTCTGGTGTTTTGTAATTACCGTAAGGCAATTCTGTCCGGGTAGCCTGTATCTTTTCCAGGCCGCTTTCTTTAGCAGCAAAGAAACGTAAACGGCCTTCAACCACAAAATTGCCTTTTGCAGTTTCTACAAACTTGATTGGTTCCTTAATGCCATAGGTTTTTACACTGCTTAATAATTTCTCGTAATTGGAAACACTGGCAGATGTACCGCTGGCCGCTTCGAAAGAGTTAATGTCGGCGTAAACATTCTCAGGCTTAAGCATTTGCTTTTTGAATAAGCCAATGGTTTCTATTGAAAACTTGCTGATAGACGCTTGAGAAATCAGCTTACTAACGGCGGCATAGCCTGCAGGAATAAGCAAAACGAAATTTTTTGTTTGCTCAGCCAAACCGGTATCCCAACCAAAACTGCCAGTAATCATGACAAAATTGGTATCGTATTCTTCGCCAGTGAAAGCAGTCATCGCCCCAGCCTGGAACCGATCGAGGCCATCAGCAACAGCAGCGCCGCCCGCAGCCGGGCCAATGATGCTGGGCAGTGTTGCTAAAGCTTCTCCTGCACCCAGTAAGCCTTCAATGGCGCCAACGCCTGCTTGCATAAAACCGCTAATTCTGGTTTTCCAATGCCAGCCTTTTTCGGTTGTTTTACTAACGGCTGCGGCGGTGGCAGCGGACGATAACGTGCCAACGGAACTTATCTTGAGTAACTTTGGATCAATTTCATGACCATTAAACAGAAGATTTTGTACACTAAAAAAAGCATCTTTGGCTAACTCAGCCGTTTCAGGAGTCAAATTGAGACTGTCGGTAATGGCATTATAACTGGTTCCATGAGTGGTTCCGGTAATCAGATCATGGGCGCCTGTTGTTACATTATCAAGGGCATTTGCGGCTTGGGTAGCAGCAACGACGCTGCCAACTATTGTTTCGGTTTCCACTAAGGCGATTGCGCCCTGGGTCAATCCCATAGCCATTCGGCCTAATCCGCGTAAACGAGTAGCGCAATGGGATTCCTGCTCAGGCGTTTGGCTCGGGGTATTATTGTGATAAACATATTGCTGATCAGGATCAAATACAGTGAATGGATTATTGTGTGCTTTTGAGTTTTTCTTACCAAAAAAGCCTTGTGAACTCATTATGCCCGAGTCACTGTTATCAAAACAAAATGGATCATCATTATTATTGCTTTCAGCGGCCTGAGCCGGGCTTATCAAAAAGTCAGGCAAGTCGCCGTTTGCTTTTTTAGTTTTAGCCGGTTTTGATGATTTTTTTTGTTTACTGTTGTTAATATAGACCACATGCTCATCCAGACTCAACGATTCAAGTAACGCACTGTCATCAAGCGGTAATACCAGCTTTTTTAAAGTAGTTAATTTTTTACCGTTTCGTACCAGCTTATGCTTTACAGTGGGTTTTTTCCCGGTTTGTTTGGTAATTTTCTTTTTCAGCGCTAATGGCTCTGCTTTAGGGTGAGTTAAATAAACAGGCCGCTGAGGACTTAACTTTGCAGCCGCCCAGCGTAAATTAACTGCTAATTGACTGGCTGTTTGATGATTGGGAAGGGGAATAGTGAAATGATGATTATAATGTTGGTTGTGATGTATTTCATCAGGACTGGAAGAATCTGTAATAATTTTGCCGGTAACTGTTGATGAGTTCAGGCTAGTACCCTTATCGCCATGGATGGCAGTATGTGCTGTTGCCTGATAATCAGTTTTAGCGTAATCAATAGTGGCGCTGGCTATTCTTTTAGCCGGTTGATAACCACTGGCAGGAGGTTCTGGTATAGCTACGCTGCCCGTAAAGTCGTTGATATTGCCGGAAAAGCCCATGCTTTTGCCTTTACGATACTGTTCAACCGGTTTTGATGTAATCGGTGCGTTTAAACTGACTTGCTGGTGCGAGAGAATTATCACGCCCTCACTGGTGATGCCCTCAGTTTTAAACTGATCGTCAATGGCTTCATCAGTAATGATGCCTGCGGGGGAATCAATCAACACACTGTCTTCATTTTGGATCTTAAAGCTGAAGCTGCCATCGGTACTGGCTGACGCGCTGCCTTGTTCGCTATGCCGCTCGCTGGTATGTGAAATAATTGATACATGGCCGGCGTGGCCGATTAAGCGCTTGGCACGCAGTACCCCGCCATCGAGTAACAAAAGGTCTAAATCCATATCAAAATCACCGCTAACATCAAAAGAGGCGTTATGGTAAACATGGGCTTCTTCTCGTGCGTAACTGCTGCTGCCGCTAACTGATAAATCATACAGTTTGCTTAAACGGCTGCTAAAACCAATCTCTGAGCTGCTCGATTGATAGCTGCTCGATAACACTCGTCCATTGACGATAAAATTTCTGGCATGGCCTCTGACATCACCGTTTACTTTGGTATTCACCCCATCAAAAACTGCATCGCCTGAGAGATTCAGTCTCATGCCATCGATATTAATATACCCTGAACCTGACGTTTCATAATTTGAGCGGATATGAGAGCCTGTAAAGTTCAATGACAGTTTGGGATCCTTATATTGATTTAGTCCCGTATGATCCAATAAACCTTGTAACCAGCTCCGTTGGCGAGCCGCTTGTGTAATTTCATTACTGGTATTTAATACTTCCAGCGCTGCGTCAATTGCAGCTTCTGTACCGCCATTCCGTAATGCTTTCAATTTATTGCAAATTGGATCAGGCGTAGTTAACGGAATAACAATTTTATCTCTTGGCGTTGCTAAGCCAATAACGGTCCAATCACCTATTCTTAAGCGTACGCCGCGATTATTATATTGATAAGAATGATGCAGCGTTGAGTTGGTATTAATCCAGTTTTGCCCGGAGACCTGGGGAATACCGCCTTCAATATCAGTGCCGCGGGTTATAAAGTCGCCGCCGCCTGCATCAAAATCAAAAGGAACATCTTTAGGCATTCGGATAACAGTGGGGCTGGAAAACTCATCAAACCGTTTAAGTTCAGATTCAAATAGCCCGCCGAACCAGGAATCCCGTTCATACTCTTCCCGCTTACCGATAATATCTTCACATACAATATTATGCTTAATCCCATCCTGGTTTAACAAATGAATATGGGGTGTGGTATGGCTGCTTAACGTTGTGCCGACAAAAGAAGCGCCGCCGCGGTGGATAGTAAAATCGTAACAACCCTCTTCCGAGGCAATAACTGCCTGGCTAACCTGGGTTTGTACCCGAATGTGTATTTTATTGCGCAGACCAAGCCAACTTTTTTCATGTTTGTAGCTTACAATGGTTGTAATTTCAGCCTGCGAATCAACGCCGTTATACAGATCGCCAACAATATTACCTTTCGCTACCGTGATGCCTCTGTTCTTAAATTTGCCATGATCTGAAATCAAAGCAATACCAGTATTGCCATGACTTGTGCTTTTGCCGCCTGCGATAGTGCTTTGTTTGTGTTCTGTGTGTGTGCCGTGCCGGTCTTTCACTTCGCTATCAGCAGAAATATTTTCTATATCATCATAGCTGTGAATTTCAACATAATTGCCAACCAGATTGCCGCCAATGTTGGTCGCTTTACCCGTGCGGGCACGGACATAGGTTTCGGCGCCGGTTATATCGCTTTCCTGGTTAATCGCATCATGATAGGCATCTATTACTACCGTGCCTTTTTCTGCTTTGACCGTGTCCCGAATAATTACATCGCCTTCGTCCGCTTTTAAAAAGACCCCTGCCTCGGCGTCAATTCCATTTACGACATCGAAATTTCCTTTAGCTTTTTCAAAACCGCGCGCATATTCCGAGGTTTGCTTAACAAAGGTTACGTCTTCTCCGCGGATGGTGACGGCGCCTTTATGGCGAATATTTTCTGTTATATTATAAGCTTGATGAGGGTTATTAACTGTAATTGCACGTGAAACGCCTACTTCGCCATAGAGCTCGCCGCGCGTATTAACAAAATCGTCAATATTTTTAATATCAGTATCCTGGGCAATTAAATCACCGGTTTCTACTGAACCCCACTCCACATCGCCGTAAGTTTCAGAAAATACGTCGGTATAAATATGGCCTTCTGAATTATCCAGTTTTTCCCCGGACATACTGAGTTTTACAGCGGCTTCTACGCCTGCATTAATCTTATATAAAGAGTGTTCCGTTTTTTGATAACTGGCATTAGCTCCGGCATTGATTGAAAAAAGCGACTTGCTAATCGAATTATCTGTCAGGGTAGCGCTTGCATTGATGTCAATTACACTTTCCTGCACATTCGATGGCCCAAATACAATGTTTGCCGCATTAGCAACGGTAGACAATGAAATCGATTCAAGCTGATGTGGAACAGCCTGGAAATTTTCTTTACTAAACGTGTCGCCGCATTCCGTGAAACCATGCACGGCATTGATTCCTGAAACGATTAAACCTTTCGCGGCAAGAGCCAAATCAAGATAATCAAGCGCGCTTTTATCGTCTATATTTTCCATATAGTCGCATATTAAGCCCCAGTGATGTCCTGGATTTTGAGCAAAAGAGTAAAGCCCTTTACCAACCTTATAAGCAACAGGTAAAACTTTAAAACCGATATCAATCAGACCGCTAAACTGCGGGAAAATCATATTGAGCAACAGCTCGCCGCATTCAAGCAATTTATGGGGTGTAAAAGCCGCTTGCCAGCGGGAAGGGAGGTTTGGAGCATTAACGCTAAAACCGCTTAAGTTGATAACCGATTGGTTGACTTTGTTATAGGACGCTGAAAAACAGCCAATTTCACTGCTCAGTAGTGCTTTAGTATAATAGCTGTCGCAGGAGTCAGTAATGGATAAAAAATTAAGCGCAAAAAGCGCATTGACCACTGTATTTTTGGTTTCAATGCTACTGCCTAAACGAAGCAGGCCGCGCTGGGCTTTAAGCTGTACCAACTCGCCGGCAGACATTGCGCCGCCTATATCGTAAAGATATTTAACATCAATCAAAATCTCCTCAATCATATCAATGGTAGTATTATTTTCGTAGACTCGACCTTTTACGGCGAATTTATTACCATGAAATTGTGATGACGGCGAAAACCAGATCTGATCGCCCTGAAGAAACAGTTCGCCTACCGAAGAATTGGCGCCCAAGCGGGCAGTTAACCGGTTATCAGCAACAATACTTCCTTTGCTGCCTCCTAGTTGAGGGCTATTAATTTCAACATTGCGTCCACGTAACAACGCGTCATTAAGGGTGACCTTAGAACGCGTGCCCAGCATTAAATCCTTGCGAGCAGAGACAGAGCCGTTAAATTCTGCTTTTAGCCTATTGTAAATATTTATAGTATCCGCCACGGCCTGAGCGCCATAACTGATTTCCAGCGCTCCGAACACGTCCAGTTTATTTCTGGCTTGTACTTGAGATTTGTCGCCTGAACCGTTAATGCTTCCATCCGGGGTGATTGTCAAATCTGTTTTCGAATCCAGAGTGGAGGTTTTATCAATCTTAACCGCACTGTGAACAATAAGATTCCCGGCAGTTACACGGGAGTTATTTTGATAGGTTTGCGGGCGAACAAGTAAACCTTCTTCCAGCACTTCTATTACTGAGTTATCGAGCTCCGCCCGATTATCCATGGTTAAGGTTTTAAACACAGCAACTGAATGGTTAAGCTTTACATCGCCTGACAAGACCGCAATGGCGTTCTTGCCTGCGATCTTCGTATTATTGTTTGCGGTTAGCGAGCTCCCGGCATCACTTGTAATTTGCTGATTAACATGAATTTCGGTATTGTCAGTTACTGCAGCGCCATGGTATTGGCTAAGTAATCTGACTATCATTTTGACTTGATCTAACGAAAGTTTCCCTGCTATTAGCGAAAAATCACAATTGATTTCCGCGCCTTGTATCTCGGTTTCAGAATCAGGCGAACTATTATAAAAGGCGGTATTAACCTGACTGTCTGCATCAATTTTGCCCTTGCCGTCAAGGTAGAGCATAATGCTATTAAGCGTGCAGGAGGTTACAGTATATTGATTATTAAAAGCAAAACGATATGCGGTTATTTCAGCATTAGTAAGGAACAGATCACCAAAACTGTTAAGTTCGCCTCGAATAAGCGGAACCATTTTTTTCACAGTCTTGATGTTTTGTAAGGTAAGTGTACCAGGATTATTTAAATGGTTAATATTAATGTATGAGTCTTCAATGGTTGAGGTACCAAGATTATTAAAATCATCAACCGCAACAACGGAACTACTATTAGCCGTAAAAATGCCAGGCAGTTCGATTACCAGGTTTTTAACAATAAAACCGCTTTGACCTATTTTAACTACGCCATTTAATACCATAACCTGCGCCTGCAAATTAGAGGTATTACCCAGGGTAAATACGCCGGGCAAATTAAACACGTTAATCTTAAAACTGGTATTACTGATGTCTGGCGTTGTACTATGCGTATGATTAAACTGTCCTGTCACGTCAAAAAGGCTATCTGTAACCGAACCTGCGGCCGGGAACTCACTGACGGTTGCAGCCTTATAATTGATTTTGGAAAAGCTCACCGGGCTTCGTAAGCAGCTGATTATGGTTTTGATAATTGAATCGCTGATGGTAAGCGGTTTTGTACTTGTGCTGTTAAAGCGTGCGGTGTGAACGTAAGTTGACTTGATATCGCTCTCAGCATGCCGCTGTATTGTAATGCCTTTTCTAAATTGAGTATCACTATTAGTCAGGGTGATTTTTTTATTAATCTCAAGGCTGACTCCGCGGAATTTGGAGCGGTTAGCAGCCAATATGCCATCAGCAATTAACTGATTAATTTTTAATACCGCACCCTCTAATTCAAGTTGAGCTTCTGGCGCTATCTGTAACTTTTGATCGACTTGAAAGACACGATAGCTTGCCGGAGCGGTTGTATCTGGCTCCGTTTTTGCCGCAAGCCATCCGATAGCTGCGTGTTGTTCAATAGCAAGTTCCTGGGTTTGCAGGTGAATGACAAGCGGTAAACGCACGTCGCCTGCCCAGGTTATTTTATTTGCCAGAATAAAGGCGGTTTGATCAAGCGTGATTTTGCCCTGTGACTCCCATTCATTACCAATAAATTTAAATAGTGCCGGCGCCTTAACCATTGAGTCGGGGTGGCAATAATAATGTTGGCTAAGTACTTTATATTGGCCCAGACAAAAAGTGATTCCATATTGGTTAATAGTCGGCGCAGCCAGGGTTAATTTAGCGGTAGAAAAAATATCATGTTGCAGATTAATCGTTTCGGAAGCCTTTAGCTTATTGATTGCTCCGGCGATATAGCCAAGACAGGCTATCGTTGTTCCGGTAATTTTATTTTCAACTGAGGCACGCAGGCTATGATTTAAGGTAACGTTCTTTATAGCATTCAGGCTGTTGTTTTCTAACAGCAGGGGAGTATTAACCGTGATATTTTCAGCAGAGCCTTCCAGTATTTGAGTTACAGGAGCTGTATTAATAATCAAATCAGTTGTGCAATTTAATCTGATCTTATGGCTGGAGAGAGTCGAATCGAGGGTTAAATGCCGGCAATTAATTGCTAATTCCTGAGTGATCTGTGCATGGGCACAAAACAAAACATTTTGCGGAGCCCGAACGCTGCAATTTATACCGGCAATGAAGCCATCGATTGTTACCGAGGGCGCATTTTCATCAAGGTTTAACTGAATTTGTCCACTAATGACCGTTAGTTCGCCGCAATACTGTTCATTATAATAAATCTGATACGCTTGATTTGAAGCGAATGCATTAATATTAAGTGTTAGTTGTTGCTTATTATTAATAATTATTGGCGCGGCTAAATTCATACAATAAAACGTGGTTAGGAAAATTTTGAGACATTATTATACATAAAATCAATAAATAATCAATTTAAATTAATTATAAGCACTTGGTTTGCAACATAACCAATACAAGTTCTCAATACAAAAGAAATGCCGTCACCAGGGGAGAATATAGGAACGTGGGTGCAGCCAACACCCTCTCCCGTATCGGGAGAGGGATCAAGGGAGAGGGGATTAAAATAGTGTCGCGCAGCGACTTCATTCAAGAATTAAAAAAACGACCAGACGGCATTAATGAGCAAACCAAGAGAAAAAACAATCACCAGCCCCACAGAATAATAACCGCCCGGTACCTGATAAACTGCCTTAAATTTTTTCCGGCCATACATCACCATAAGCGCTGGCAGCAACAATAATAAAATAACGCAAAATATTCCGGCATAATCCAGGGCATGTATATAGGCGCCAGGATAAAAGACAACGATAAGAAGCGGCGGCATAAAAGTTAATACAAATAAAAAAGCCCCGCCACGTCCTTGTTGCTTTATTTTCAAACCATCGGCAAGAAAACTGATAAGGCAAAGTGAAACGCCCAGAAAAGCCGTCAGCATGCAGATAGAGGTGAAAAAGTTAAAAAAAGAACTGATTACTTTATTTTGTACGGTGTTGGACAGTATAACGGCCAGATCGCTGGTTGTATGCTCGCTTTGCATTAATTGTGCAATGCCATGTTCGCCATTAGCCGGAAGTGAACCAAGAATAACCGCATCCCAGGCAATATAACATAATAAGGGGATCAAAGAGCCGATTAACACAACCCGTTTTAACATTTTAATGTCATTATTAAAATAATCACGCAGATTAGGCACAATAATCGCGTAACCAAATGACGTAATTAAAATCATAATGGTTCCGGTGATAAAACGGGCGTTACCATCTGAAAAATTACTGAACTGAATATGAGGAGCAATTAACACAACCAAAATCACATACACCCCAAGTTTGCCGAACATGAGCGCGCGATTTAAAAAATCAACCCGACGAATGCCGCCATATACAACCAGCCCAAACACCAGCGTAAAGAGCAGGCTGCTTTGCCACTCGGCCAAATGAATATCGATATGTTTAAACAAACTGCCAAAAACATCAGCGCCGCCTGAAATATAAGCAGATAGCAGCGTATAGAGTAAAAAAAGATAACTTAACCAGGCCGCGATCTCGCCCGGTTTACCTAACGTGGCCGAAGCCATGGAAATCATATGGCGCTCGGGGGGCAGATAAAGGTTCGCTTCAAGAATAAACAACGCGCCAAAAGTCATGACTGCCCAGCACAACAATAAGAAGATCGATGATTGCCAGAAACCGGTAGCTGCGTTTGCTACTGGCAAAGCCAGCATCCCGCCGCCAATAGAAGTGCCAACAATTAAAAGGATACCGCCAATAAATTTTGAATTCATGAATTACTCACTCAGTTGAGCATGAAGCAAGACTATCTGCCTCAGCTCAACGTATTACAACTAAATGCCTATTTTGTCATTTGCGCAGGGGATACTCGACTGTTATTCACAGGTTCACAGGTCCATTGAATTTCAAGCCGGCGATTCTGGGCGCTGCCGTGGATGATCTTATTATCGGAAACCGGATGTTTATCGCCATAACCCTCTGCATTTAAACGATGCGCTTGAATTCCATTGGCCCATAAAAAGGTAAGCATCGTTTCAGCTTGCGCCTGGGACAACATGTTTTTATGTTTACGAGAACCAATGTCATCTGTAAAACCAGCAATATACACTGTATTACATTGTGGGTACATTCTAATCAAATTGACAATATTAGCCAGTCCTCGATAGCATATTTCATTAAAACGGGGTGAATTGAAGGTATAATAGCGGTCAGTTGGTACGATCAAAGTGACTGTATCGCCGTATTTAATTACTTGAATATCCTCTCTCTGCAGATCCCGCAGAACCTTTTTCATATTCAGTTTTGAAGTTATACCTGCTTTGGTTTTTTCAGCAATTGCCTGCTCAAAAGTCCTGTCTGACAGCACAAAGTTATTATATGGCGGCTGGTATCCGCATCCAACTAACAGTGACGCTGCAAAACTCGCCAGGAAAAGACCCTGAGTTATTTGCTTGCGTGACATTCCGGCTCCTGTTATAAATTAATTCTAACATTATTAAGCATCTATCGCTGTTTCGCAACAGGCGGTTGCCTTGTTTTGTACAACATAATTAAGGATTGATAATTTTCAATGACTGAAAAAAAACTCACCTGGGGACTGGCCTTAGGAGCATTGGGCGTTGTATTTGGTGATATTGGTACCAGTCCACTATACGCTATGCGTGAGACACTGTTCGGATTGCCGGTAACAACGCTTGATATTCTGGGCGTATTATCATTAATTTTCTGGACCTTGATTATTGTTATTTCTCTCAAATACCTCGCTATTGTTTTCAGGGCAGATAATGATGGCGAAGGCGGTATTTTAGCGTTGCTTGCGCTATTAAAACAAAAGAAGCCGCGTTATGAACATCTGTTTTACCTGATTGCAATTTTTGGTTCCGGTTTGCTGCTGGGTGATGGGATGTTGACGCCGGCAATCTCGGTAATCAGTGCCATAGAAGGGTTAGCGCTGTTTTCACCTGCTTTTAGTCCGCGTCTGATGCAACTGCTTGCGTGCATCATCCTGTTTATTATTTTTTCAGTACAATCTAAAGGCACTGGCCGTATAGGTCTGGCATTCGGACCCGTCCTGCTGGTATGGCTTCTGGTGATTGCCATTCTGGGAGTTGTCCAGATCATTAATCATCCTGCTGTATTGAAAGCGCTTAATCCTTTTTATGCGTTTGAATTTTTATATAATAATGGCGCTCGGGGTTATTTTTTATTAGGCGGTGTTTTTCTGGTTGTTACTGGCGGTGAAGCGCTTTATGCGGACATAGGGCATTTTGGTAAAACACCCATTCGATACAGTTGGTTTTTTATTGCTTTACCCAGTCTGGTATTGAATTATTTTGGTCAGGGCGCCAATCTGATTCTTCATCCTGAAGCAATTGAAAACCCATTCTACCTTCTGGCTCCGGGCTGGTTTTTTATTCCGCTGTTTATCCTGTCAATGATGGCTACAATCATTGCGTCGCAGGCTGTAATTTCCGCCACATTTTCATTAACTAAACAGGCTGTTTTATTAGGCTTATATCCCAAAGTCCCTATCATCCAGACATCAAAAGAACATATTGGCCAGGTTTATATTCCACAAATGAATCTGTTTCTGCTTATAGGTACCATTTTCCTGATTCTGACTTTTAAAAGCTCAAACGGTCTGGCGCATGCTTACGGGATAGCAGTTAACCTGACTATGTTATTGGTAACACTAATGGTTGCTTATGCCTCGGTTAACGTCTGGCAATGGTCTGTTGTAAAAGCGGTTGTGGTATTTAGCGGGTTTTGTATCATCGATCTTGCTTTTCTGGGTGCAAACGCACACAAGTTCCTGACTGGCGGTTGGGTGCCGGTATGTTTTGCGCTGATAGTCGCCGCCATTATGTATACCTGGAATACTGGCTTGCATTATTTACAGAAGAACTTTTATCTCCAAAAAAGCGAAATTTCAAAAATAGTCAAACAATTACATTATAAAAGTTTAAACCAATTGAAAAATCTGACCGCTGTTTTTATTACCGATACCTATGATCAGAGCGGCGGCAGTTTCCTGCATTTTTTGAAATTAAGTATGGCCGTTCCCGAAAATATTCTTATTGTCAGTTATGCCGTGGATAATAAACCACGCATCTATCGCAACAAACGTTTTGAATTAAGCCAGCTTGACGAGCGGGTATTTCGATTAACATTACACTATGGGTTTATGGACACTATTTCTATTCCTGATGCGCTCAATTGCCTTAATGATCAAAAGCTTTTACCTTTTGAGTTGAATATCAATGCATTAACCTATTTTGTAGAAATTCCTAATGTGTTGCCAACCAAAAAGCGAAAAACATTACGATTTTTTTCTCAGGAAAAGTTATTTGCCTTTCTGATGAGGAATTATTCTGCCAACTTAAATATAGAGTTCTATAAGCTGCCATACAACCGGACTATTGCAATCGGAACATACTGCATAATGTAATCTGTCATCCCCGCAGAGGCGGGGATCATCTGCTAAGAACACATACTATCCGCAACATCCTTGGGGAGAACAATCTCAATATTAATCCCTTTAATAGTCGGACTGTTAAGCACATTTTTTAAATAATCAATCAATGGCGACTCAACCACTTTCCCATGCTGGGATGACGCCTGTCTGAAAAACAGCGTGCCATTTTTCCAGAATGCAAAACCCAAATGAGAAATATTCAGATGAGTTCCTATCTTATTTTGCAAATCCCAATTAGGCCGAACTATCTGAATAATGGCAGCATTCGGTATCTGAGCAAATAAGTCTTTATTAGGAGTACCCTCTTTATCAAACAACGTTGTTAACGGGATATAAGGCACAATATCAGTCTGAATCGGCAACCTGCCACCTATCTTCTTAAGCTCTGCCAGTCGCTTTGCTTTTTCTTCTTCATTGCCGGTAAGTAATTTGATATTGCTGGTTGTAAAATGGTTATACCATGAGGGTTTGTTAATTTTTGCCCTGGCAATTTGGGCAACCGGCATACCATTAACCTTGAGAGTGGTTGTAATATCTTTTAAAAAACCTTGTTGCTGGTTGCTCACATTCCAATCAATCGCCATAAAATGATTACGGGTTGTAAAGTCGATTTTGCCATGCTGATAACGAAGCTTGCTCAGGCAGGAAGGGAAACTCTCCTGATTTTTAGCCAGTGCAATTGCAAGGACGGTATTAACAAACGTATCACAATCGAACGCATCGGTACGGTAGAGTGGCGATTGGTCATAACGGCCATTTTCGCCTTCGCCGAGAGGGCCAAGCAAATAAGGCTTGCCTAAAAAGCTGGCGCTGATAATATCAAGCCTTACAGCCATGTTTGAATGTGGATGTTGTTGCAGGACATGATATAACTGGTTGATTACTACGTCGCTTCGACGTTGAATGATTGCTGTATCAGACAGGGTAAAGCCAGTTGCGGCGGTAGTCAGTAATAAAATAGCTGCCAGCTTTTTTAGAGCAGTCATAGGATTCTTAAAATGTTGCAGAATCCGAATTTTAACCTGCCAAGAGAAGAGGTACAATAAGAATGTTAAATGTAATCTGGTTGTCAATGATTCTTTTAGCTGTAATCGTAGGCGTTATCCAGGGCCGGATTGACCAGGTTGTTCAGGCCGTTACGGATTCTGCAAAACTCGGTTTTGAAATTGCTTTGGGGTTGGCCGGTATTATGACTTTGTGGTTAGGGATAATGCGAATTGCCACTGATTCAGGGTTAATCAAGCTTCTTGCCAGATTGCTCAAACCCGTTATGCGCTCCTTATTTCCAGATGTACCGCCCGAGCATCCTGCCATGGGCGCTATGATTATGAATATCGCTGCCAATATGCTTGGCCTTGTCAATGCCGCCACTCCCTTTGGCCTGCAGGCAATGAAAGAACTACAAAAATTAAATACCCGTACCCAGGAAGCAAGTAACGCCATGTGTACTTTTCTCGCAATTAATACCTCAAGTATGCAGCTTATTCCGACTACTGCAATTGCTTTTCTGGCGGCGAATGGCAGTACCCACCCAAGCAGTGTTATTGTCAGTTCATTAATTGCAACCAGCTGTTCTACCATTGTCGCAATTATTGCAGTCCGGCAATTAGCCAAACTACCATACTACCGCAAGGAGGACAGCCAATATGAGCGGACTTGCTAATCAGATATCAAATGGGTTATTGCTGGTTTTTGTTGCCGGCATACCGCTCTATGCGACCGTTAAAAAGGTGAATGTTTTTGATTCATTTGTAACCGGCGCCAAGCAGGGATTTGAGACATGCGTCAATATAATCCCCTATCTGGTAGCAATGATCGTGGCTATTGGCATGCTAAGAGCCTCGGGGTTTTTTGAGCTGCTTGGTCAGCTCCTTGCGCCTGCAATGCAAGCAATCGGTATGCCGTCAGAACTGTTACCACTGGCATTGATGCGGCCTTTTTCAGGAAGCGCGTCGAATGGGATTATGGCGGAGTTAATTCATAATAATGGCGGCGACTCTATGATTTCCAAAATGGCCGCAACCATGATGGGAAGCACAGAAACCACTTTTTATGTGATTGCCGTGTACTTTGGCGCAGTAGGAATCAAACGCACCCGACACGCAATTCCCGCAGGTCTGCTGGCAGATCTTACAGGCGTCATCGCCAGCGTAGTTGTATGCCGCTATCTCTTCGCTTAAAATGAATACCCCCTCTCCGGCACCAGAAGAGGGCTAAGACTACTCCCTCTCCCGTACCGGGAGAAGGCTAAGACTACTCCCTCTCCCGTACCGGGAGAGGGCTGGGGAGAGGGAAAAAACGAAAACCAACACTAATTCTACCCTCCCATATCAAGAGAGATCCAAACCCTGTCAACCATGACGACGATTGTTTTGTGCAGACGCAAGATGTGCATCCTCATAAAGTTTAAGCTGTGCCAGTAACGTATTACTGTTTGCTTTAAAACTTGCCATATCCCGCCCTGATAAAGGTTCACCGCGCGGCAAATCAATTGTCGCCGGGTTTCTGGGTTGGTTATTGATATGGAATTCATAATGGCAATGCGGGCCTGATGCCAGTCCAGTCTGGCCAACATAACCAATAATTTGACCCTTACGCACAAAAGAACCTTTACTCAAGCCCTTCTGGAACTTAAGCATATGGCCATAAATAGAGCTGTAAGTCTTGCTATGTTTGATTTTAATCATATTGCCATAACCATTCTGGCGGCCAATAATTTCAATATATCCATCGCCAGTTGCCTGGATAGGCGTTCCGATACGTGCTGCCAGATCAATACCTTTGTGTGCACGAGTGTAATGCAGAATCGGATGATAACGACCCAGGCTGAATGTAGAACTGATATGACTGAAGTGCAGCGGATACCGGGTAAATGCTTTTTTCAGACTGGTTCCTTGCGGAGTATAATATTCGGAACGCCCGCGGCGATCGGTATAACGGACAGCCTGATACATTTTGCCATGGTTGCGATAGGAAACCGCGATAATATCTCCAGTGCCTACCAGTTTATCTTCGATATAAAAAGCTTTGTATATAATAGTAAACTGATCGCCAGCTCTTACATCTTTAGCGAAATCAATATCCCAGGTAAAAATCTCGGACATTTGCTGAATCAGTTTATAAGGGATATTGTTGCGTTTGGCAGTTGTATATAAGGAGCCATTGACTTTTGCGGTAAGAAAATGGTTATGGCTATTCATTTTACGGGAGTTGATTTTCCGCTTGTAATGAGAACCCTCGCGGTAAACAACCATATACTGGGTCGTGGTGAAGGGAACGATCATTTTCTGCAAGGTTTGCTGCTTAACCTGGAATTGAAACTCCTGATCAGGTTTGATCCGGGTCAAGGCATCAACTTTAGGGTTGTCTTTCAAAACGGCATTCAGTGTCTGCTGGCTGATTCCCGCACGATTAAAAATATTCGCCAGCGTATCGCCAGAGCGGGTTTTTACAATTTTCCATTCATTTTCACGAGCGGTTTCGGGCGTTTGTTTGGCTGGTTGCGCGGGTTTAGGAGCAGCTGCCGGCACTGCTTCCTTTTTAGGCGTTGTGGCTATGATTGCGGGTTTGGCCGCAATCTTGACCGCTGCAGCGGCCTTTTGATTCTTTGTTGTTTCCGTTAGCACGTCTGTCGCGATATGTGAACCCTGTTCTTCAATAATAGATAGCGATACAGGATGCCTTGCTTTGGTTGCACGATGTTCCTGAGGAAATGATTTAACCAGAATGAAAGGCAAGGCAAAGGCTACGATCAAGGCAATTAATGCAAGCAGCCTTGAAGGTTTACCTGGATTATTTATTGAGACATCAAGTCGTTGATCCATGTTGCTTTTACTACCGCCTTTCTTGAGAATGCCTTGTTATGTTCTGCAGCGACTTACATTTTCCAGGTAATATCCTGAAAGTAGATTTGCAATTTTTCATCCATGTGCCATAACAGGCGATTAGTAACAGAATCTACAATATAAATCGGCTACAGCCAGTTCAGTATGACTGCAATAAGACTACCCACTTTCATCCATTGATTTAGGCGTTAGCTATGACAAGTCATTACCATCTGAAGCGTTCATGCTTAAATTTTATTCGGTTATTTATCTCATAATGTCTGGCGAGAATAGAATAACCGGGCTAAGATAACCGCTGCGAGAAGTCAGGTCAATCATTAATTAAGGTTTTATGCGAATGACAACAAAAGTATTAGAAGGTTCTGAATTATTGAGAGGTTGTGAAGAGGTACTGCCTATCCAGGAATTTAAAAAGAAATTACTGACAGGAAAACCTTTGACGGTGAAAGCAGGTTTTGATCCGACCGCACCTGATCTGCATTTGGGGCATACTGTTTTATTAAACAAACTGAGGCAATTCCAGTTACATGGCCATAAGGTAATTTTTTTAATTGGCGATTTCACTGCCATGATTGGCGATCCTACCGGAAAAAATGTTACCCGCATGCCTTTAAGTAAAGAAGCAGTTATTGAAAACGCCAAAACCTATCAGCAACAGGTTTTTAAAATTCTTGATCCCGAAAAAACAACCATTGCTTTTAATTCTGAATGGATGGGCAAAATGGATGCGGCTGATTTGATTCGGCTTGCTGCTACCCACACCGTTGCAAGAATGCTGGAGCGCGATGATTTCAGCAAGCGTTACAGTACCGGTCAGCCGATTGCGATTCATGAGTTCCTTTATCCTTTAGTACAAGGATATGATTCGGTGGCGTTGAAAGCAGATATTGAGCTAGGCGGTACAGATCAGAAATTTAATTTGCTTATGGGCAGGGAATTACAAAGACATTTTGGCCAGGAACAACAAGTCATTATGATGACCCCTTTAATAGAAGGGTTAGATGGCGTTAAAAAAATGTCCAAGTCTCTGAATAACTATATAGGTATAGATGAACCGGCAGAAAGCATGTTTGGTAAAGTGATGTCTGTTAGCGATGAGTTGATGTGGCGCTACATTGATTTATTAAGCTTCAGGACTATCGATGAAATCAGTCAAATCAAAAAAGCCGTTGCCGAAGGTTTAAATCCCCGTGATGTTAAAATTGATCTGGCAAAAGAACTGATTGCACGTTTCCATAATAAAGAAGCAGCAGAAACTGCGCACCGCTCATTTATTGAGCGTTTCCAGAAAGGTGAAATTCCTGATGATCTGGTTGAGCAGGTTATTAATATTAATGAGCCCGTTACATTAGCACAATTGATCAAGCAACTTGATTTGACTAAAAGCACTTCTGAAGCGATTAGAATGGCCGGTCAGGGTGCAGTAAAGGTAAATGGCGAGCGCGTTGAAAATGTTTCAAGCACAGTGGATATGGAAAAAACCTTTATAATTCAAGTAGGTAAACGAAGAATTGCCAAAGTGCGCTTACAAAAAACACAGTGATTTAAAAAAAATTAAATAAAATTGCAAAAAAGGTTTGACATTACCGCTGGGATGAGTAGAATACGCCACATGCCTTCGGGGCGGACTCCTTAAGAAGATGAAGAAGACAAACT
>NZ_JBHSAB010000004.1:0-47566 GCF_042649825.1 Legionella dresdenensis
AATCCGCACTTTATTTCCATCCCAAAGGATAAAAAAGAGGCACTTTACTCGCAAATGCTTGCTCTTATCGTTTCCAATAAAGTCGGAAAGCGGCCTGGACGGGTCGAACCCCGGGCTGTCCGCAAGAAAACTCAATCTTTCCCTACCCTAAAAAATCATAGAGTCATCGAGAAAGAAAAAATTTTGGCTCAAAGAGCCAAATCAATGGTTAATAATCAAGCAGCTTAAGGCAGCGCCATTGGGCTTTACAGCCCAACCTACGTTAGTTTTATTAAAGCGTAGGTTGGGCTGTGAAGCCCAACACTCATACTCCTACTTTCGGACAATCAAATTATTCTGCACTGCTTTAACGCCATCAACTTTACCGGCCACCAGTTCAGCCGTATCACTCTGGCGAATGGTTTTTACATAACCGGTTAATCGTACTGTGCCCTCTTGCGCTTCAACCTGAATTGGAACACCTGCCAGCAATGCGTTGCCTGCCAGTTCCTGTTGAACGGAAGCAGTCAGTTCGGCATCTGAGCGGCCAAACACATTGAATTGCGACATGGATGGCGCGATTGTCTGGCAACCGGTTGATAATGCAGTTAAACAAACCAGAACAGACAGAAATAAATAGTTTTTCATGTATGATATTCCTCTGTACATCAGGGCATGCCCTCAAATTATTAGTGATAGTAACCATAGCATAAATTGCTCACAGTTCATACCGAAGTTTAATCTTTGCAATTATTGCCGTAAAAGTTATAATTGACATGACTCGTCACAATTTTTTTGCAGATAAATTTCAAGGAGCTGTTAGATGCTTATTTCGCGTGAACCCGCGCCTGAAAAGAAAACTCAGTTTCGTATTCGGATGAATGAAAGCGTATACGACGAAATTACCGCTTATTGTGAGTGGGCAGGCATCAGATACCGCGATTTTTTTATTGAACACGCATGCCGTTATATTTTTAGTAATGACGAAGAATGGAAAGCGCATAAAGCTAGCAAAAGAGATGTAGAAGAATAGCTGTAATGTTGGGTCAAACGACCCAACCTACTATTCCTGGCGCTTCATTGCATCGAAGAACTCAGCATTGGTCTTATGGTTTTTCATGCGCTCTATCAGGAACTCAATAGCATCGCACTCATCCATAGATTGCAGAATCTTACGCAGAATCCAGGTGCGCTGTAACTCTTCTGGCGACAACAGCAGATCTTCACGGCGGGTACCAGAACGGTTAATGTTGATCGCCGGGAATACGCGGCGTTCAGCAATATTACGGCTCAAGTGGATTTCCATATTACCGGTTCCCTTGAATTCTTCGTAAATTACTTCGTCCATCTTGGAACCTGTATCAACCAGCGCTGTAGCGATAATAGTCAAGCTACCGCCTTCTTCAATATTCCGGGCAGCTCCGTACAAACGCTTGGGCCGCTGTAAGGCATTGGCGTCAACACCTCCGGTTAACACTTTACCGGAAGAAGGAACAACTGTGTTATAAGCACGGGCCAATCGAGTAATCGAATCAAGCAGAACAACGACATCGCGCTTGTGCTCCACTAATCGTTTAGCTTTTTCAATGACCATTTCAGCCACTTGCACATGGCGATGAGCAGGCTCATCAAACGTACTTGCAACGACTTCGCCTTTCACCGAGCGTTGCATTTCGGTTACTTCTTCAGGGCGTTCGTCAATCAGTAATACGATCAAATGACACTCAGGATAGCTCTTGGCAATTGAGTGAGCAATATTCTGCAGCATTAATGTTTTACCGGCTTTTGGCGGAGAAACAATAAGACCACGCTGACCACGGCCGAATGGTGCGCAAAGATCGACAACCCGGGCAGTAATATCTTCTGTACTGCCGTTGCCCTGCTCCATGATAAAGCGCTCGGAAGCAAATAATGGCGTAAGGTTTTCAAATAATATCTTACGTTTGGCGCTATCAGGGCTGTCAAAATTGATTTGATCCACTTTTAATAATGCAAAGTAGCGTTCATTATCTTTAGGCGGGCGAATCTTACCGTATATGGTGTCGCCAGTACGCAAGCCGAAACGGCGTATTTGACTGGGAGATACGTAAGTATCGTCGGGTCCTGGCTCATAAGAATCGCCTTCTGAACGTAAGAAACCAAAACCATCTGGCAGTACTTCCAGGACACCGCCGCCAAAGATATCTTCGCCTTTGCTGGCATGGACTTTCAAAATGCCAAACAGTAAATCTTGCTTACGTTTACTGGCAGTGTTTTCAACGCCAGTTTCCTGAGCGATATTAACAAGATCGGCAATAGGTAATTGCTTGAGTTCTCTAAGATCCATACTTCTCACTTGATGTATTGGTTAACGAATGGAATTTCCGGGGTAAATAATTAAGGACGTTCATTTGTGTGAACCCTTAGCAGCCTAACACAGCTTTTTTTATAAAGCCAGCTTTTTTAATAACAATTCGCTTTGTGCTGGCCAATTTTTGTAGGTTGGATCGTTTTGACCCAACAAGTTTTTTTATCAAGCACTCCAAACCTGAAAACTGATTGAAAATTGTTAATGTTGGGTCAACGACCCAACCTACTCTTTGCACAGAACAATTTTTTTAACTTAGCTATGGCTTTCAACAAACGCGCTCAGTTGCGATTTGGACAACAGCCCCATTTTAATCGCTTCAACCTGGCCGTTTTTGAATAAAATCAGTGTAGGAATACTCATCACGCCATATTCTGAAGGTGTTTTAGGATTATCATCAATGTTAATTTTGGCAAATACCATGTTTTCGCCGTGGCTCGCTGCAATTTCTTCAAAAATTGGCGTCAACGCACGGCAAGGACCGCACCATTCAGCCCAAAAATCAACAAGCACAGGCTTGGACGATTTCAACACATCCTGGGGAAAACTGGCATCTGTTACGTTTAAAATATGCTCACTCATAGCAAAACCTCTGTTAAATTGGTTATCTCATTATAGATCACCGCACACGGCTTGCAATACACTTAATGCGGTTATTGCTGCAGTTTCCGTGCGTAAGACCCGTGGCCCCAGGCTTAACGGTTGAAAACCTGCTGTAAAAAGCTGTGCGATTTCATTACTGCTTAATCCGCCCTCAGGGCCGATAATCAGGCCAATGGAGCATTCTGCGAACTGGTAGGTGCGCCAGTTTTTCTGAGCTTCGGGGTAAAGAACAAAATTTAAATCGGCGTGTGGTTGTGCCAGAAACTGGCTGAATGAAATCATGGGGTTAACCACTGGCACAACATTGCGTCCGGATTGTTCGCAGGCAGCGACAGCGATAGCCTGCCATTGCTGACATTTTTTCTGACTGCGCTCCTGATCCAGTTTCACCGCACAATGCTCAGTAATCACGGGCGTAATGCTGGAAACGCCTAATTCAACCGCTTTTTGAACAACCATTTCCATGCGGTCGCCTTTTGAGACTGCCTGCGTCAGATGAATAATCCGCCCGGACTCACGATTCACAAGCCGTCGGCTATCTATTTTTATTAATACTTTTTTCTTGTGAATTTCGATAATCGTTGCCTGATATTCGTAATTATCACCGTTGAACAACGTCAGCGGCTCGCCTTCCCACATACGCAAAACAACGCCGACATGCTGTCCAGCCTCTGGCGTTAACTGAATTGTCTGCTCTGCCTGATAATCGCCAGGTTGAAAAATACGAATCGTACGCACGTGATTTAAACTCTTGCTAGGAAAATGACGAGAGATTAATTTTCTCTGTATTATTATGCAATCATTTTCTGGTTTTTATCTTTGCAGTAAGTCTATCTGCTTAAAGCTTTTTGCAAACCCTCAGATGCCAGGGATGGCATCTGGGAGCGTCAGGATGACTTCATGCGTGTTTGCAAAAAGCTTTAAGCAGATGGACTTACTCCCATTGAACTCTATTTACCCAATGCGTAAACTCTGCTTTAATTTGCGCCTGGCGAGGATAAATCCTCAATAACCTTCTGGAGACAAACACATTATGAGCGATACCCGAATTGAAACCGACAGCATGGGCGAAATCGCTGTCGATAATAGCCGCTACTGGGGCGCGCAAACTGAACGCTCGCTGCATCATTTTAATATAGGCAAAGATATTATGCCGCGTGAAGTCACCCATGCCTTCGGTATCCTGAAAAAAGCAGCCGCGCTGACTAATCTCGAACTGGGTAAACTGCCAAAAGACAAAGCCGATTTAATCGTTGCCGCCGCTGATGAAGTCATTGCCGGCAAACTGGATGATCATTTCCCGCTTCATGTCTGGCAAACCGGCAGCGGCACACAATCCAATATGAATGCCAATGAAGTGATTTCCAACCGTGCGATTGCAATGGCCGGCGGGCAATTAGGCAGTAAAACACCGATTCACCCGAATGATCACGTCAATATGTCGCAATCATCAAACGATACCTTCCCAACCGCCATGCACATTGCAGCAGCACTGGCTTTCCATAACAAGCTCATTCCGACAGTACGCAGCCTGCGTGATGCACTGGCGGCAAAAATGACAGCGTTTAAAGACATCGTGAAAATTGGCCGCACCCACCTGCAAGATGCTGTGCCTTTGACCCTTGGCCAGGAGTTTTCGGGCTATGTTGCCCAGCTTGATGCCTGTATTAAGCGCATGGAAGAAGTAATGCCCGAGCTTTACGAATTGGCGGCCGGCGGAACAGCTGTTGGTACCGGCTTGAATACTCACCCGCAATTTGCGGAAAAAGCAGCGGCGCATGTTGCCAAAATCACCAAATTACCTTTTGTATCTGCGCCTAACAAATTCGCCGCTCTCGCTTCACACGAAGCCCTGGTGATGGCTCACGGCACGATGAAAACATTAGCCTGCGCACTGATGAAAATTGCTAATGACGTTCGCTGGCTTGGTTCAGGCCCACGTTGCGGTATCGGTGAATTGATCCTGCCTGAAAATGAGCCTGGCTCATCAATTATGCCTGGTAAAGTCAATCCGACCCAGTGTGAAGCGATGACTATGGTTTGCGCTCAGGTATTGGGAAATGATACAACTGTTGGCATCGCAGACAGTCAAGGTAATTTTGAGCTGAATGTATTTAAACCGGTTATTATTTTTAATGTTATGCATTCGCTTAATTTATTGGCGGATACCTGCCATTCCTTCCAGGAATTCTGTGTTGAAGGCTTACAGGCCAACCAGCCTGTAATTGATTATTACCTGCACCATTCTTTAATGCTGGTTACAGCCTTAAATCAGCACATAGGCTATGACAAGGCAGCCAAAATCGCAAAAACAGCTCATCATGAAAATACGTCATTGCGTGAAGCCGCAATTAAACTCGGCTTTCTGACTGGCGAGCAATTTGATCAATACGTTAAACCGGAAAAAATGGTTCATCCTGAATAAAGAAGCATACAGCCCGGCTAGCGCTCACTGCCGTTAAGTTAAGAAGATTGTCATCCCCGCGAAGGCGGGGATCCATCCATCAAACAAGGTAAAGAGTCAACTTGAGAGATGGATTCCCGCCTTCGCGGGAATGACAGAATACTTAAATTAATGGCAGTAGGTAGCGCTAACGCGCGATCCGGGTTGCCTCCGTTTCCTGCAGCTCTTTCAGAAGGGTGCACACCCCTGCCGCATTATTAGTAAATAACCAGGGCAAACCGCGGTTTAATTCACGATACAAACTATATCTGGAGTCGATAAAGCCTAGCCCTGTTTTCTGATCAGCGCCGCGTAAACGATTCAAGGTTTTATTGGTAAACAACAAATAATGCCCCAGCACACCGCCATACCCCTTATCAACGCTGAGACTGCAAAACTGCTTAACATTCATATGCTCGGCAACCAATAGCAGCGCTTGCCGAGGAAATTGGCTAAGCCCGGCAAATACCGCTTCATCGAGGGTTAACAAGTGATAATCCTGGCAAGGAGTCAAGGTCTGCAGCACAGCCATTAATGCCGGTTCACTATGAAAGGGCGCCTTCAGCTCGATAAACAAATGCATCCGCTTGCCATAGCGCTCCACTACTTCGCTTAAACTGGGAATTTTTGGCGCCAGCTTGCGCACTTGAGCAAAGGTCAGATCATTAATGGCTTGCGGCTGATGCCATAATCTTTCCAGAGTGGGATCATGATTAACCACCAGAACCTGATCCACAGTGGCATGAACATCAAATTCAATGCCCCAACATCCCAAATCAAGCGCTTTTGCAAATGCCGCGTCAGTATTTTCAACCAAATCGACATCATGGGCGCCACGATGCGCAATCAGGCAAACATTCTCGGTGGCCGAAGCTGCAGGACGAGGGCGCGGCATACAGGCAAAGTAAGCATTTACGCTTTTTTCAATAAAATTAATAATGTTCATCAAAATTTTTCTTGTCTACTTAATGTACAGTTAATGTTTTTTTTATATAATAGGTCAAGTGAATCAAATCGTGAGACTGATTATGCCAACCAAATCCAAGCTTCTTGAAGAATATAAAGCTTTTAATGTGCTGTCCATAGAGGCTAAAAATAACCAGCTCTCACAACTCGCCATATTACCTGAACTGACCACAGCTCGGGATTTTCACGATAAGTATATCAATGCTTGCCGCGATTGGATAATCACTGCCAGGAAACAGCTTGATACTGATATGAAAATCCTTGAAAAAAAGCTGGTACAACCCCAATCTTTAACGATTTCCGAAGAAAAAAGGCTAAAACAAGAAAATGAACTGCTTCGTACGCAGAATGGCATACTTACTCAATTTCTAACCTTGGTCGAAGTTGTTCTTCCTCTATTAGAAAAGGGAAAAACTATTGCTATGGCCAATGCCGCAGCTAATGCCGCTTTACAGAAGCGCCCTGAATCTATCTATGATTCCTTGAAGAGCACACCGGATATAGAGGCATTGCTTGAAGTCATCCAAACCCAGGCCCAGCTCGCCCAAACTGAAAGCGAAGAATTTGAAACCAAAAAGAGCAGATTAAATAATCCATCGCTGGATAACTTAAAACGTTATATTTCTTTTTTAGAGCAACAACAAGCGATTTTAGCTGCCGCCATAAAACAAAAAGAATCTGCACTTACAAAATTGCAACTGGCAGAACAAGCCGCTCTGGGCGCCAAGCCTGTAAAACAGCAGGCTCAACCAAAAAAATCAGCAACTCTCAAAAAGAAAAGGCCCAATATTGCTGTAATTGTGCCAGCTAATTCATCGGCAGAAGCCAATCCCGGACAATTGCCTGCTCAATCAGAAGCAAGGAACAAACAATTGCATACAACGGCTCAGAATTTAGTGCCCTTCAAACCGGAACAATTTGAAAAAATCCCTTATATTGCGGTCTGGTTGCAAAAATTTGCAAAAGAAAAAGAAAAGTTACGCCAAAATCTGCAAAATAAAGGTTATCCCGGAGAAAATATTTACCTACGGCAAAATATATTGCTACAAGAGTTTATAGACCAGTTCACGCCGCTTCAACAAACGATTGATGCAATTAACGAACGTGGTAAGCTAATAAAGACGCTTAAGGAACTCAAGCGACAGACTTTTAGTGCAGTTGAGCTGGATCAGGAAGCTAAAAAGCTGGCGCAACAACGTGATGATGCGTTGCATTCAATAAGTAAAGCAAATGAATTGACTTTTTCTCCTCCCGAGCCGCCACTATTGAACCGTTCAGAACTGCATCAATTTCAGCAGGTTATTGTTGCCCAATGTTCGATTATAAGCAACGCGGTAAAACAAATCGAAGACATTTCGAAACAGCTTACCCGCATTGAAGAACTGTTTTATCCTAAAGAAATCAAATCGCCAGTATTATCTGACTTGTTACGCAACGCTCGCGAGCTGTATGCCGAAGCCGCACAAATAGTAAACAATTGTAAAGTGGAATATAAACGCGCCGCCAATACTGAAGCAGCCGTCCGTATCGAACTCCAGCCCTCGTTAATAAAAGCCGAGTTGCAAGCATTAACTGCATTAATAAATAACCCTGGCCAGAATTCGGCTGCTCAAATTTGTGCCATGGCTCAGGTGCATTTGCAAAAAATCACCGCGATAAAAGAAGTCATTAATAACGATAAAAAAATATTGCAGACAAACGAGAAGATCCTGCTCGCTAATGACAAAGAGGCAAGGGATATCGCTGATAAAATCAAAGGAATGACAGAAAAACTCTCCGAACAGCTGGCAGCTAATAGCATAAATCAACATCTCCTGGCTGATTACCAGAAAAGATTTGAAACTCTGAATGAGCGTGCGGCTCAATTGGAGCTTGATGTCACATTATCTCATACGGCAGAAGAATCCAGCGATTTAATTGCCCAAATGCGCACCCTGGATACTAAATTGTCCGCATTACAAATCCGTATTAATGATGTTTTGGAAATCAGGAAACTTGATCTTCAACTGAGTGATTTACATAATACCATCAAACCGCTTTACCGGCGTTTAAGTACAACTCATAATTTATGCAATCTCAATGCGATTGAAACGGCTAACCCGGATGTGGCAGCCCAGATCAGGAAAGTACTGGATGATAATAAAGGCAGCTTCAAGGTCGCTTACACTTCCGATTCATTTATTGTAGAGCGCCAACGCGCGCAATTAACCAGTGAAAACCATACACAACTGGCGCCAGACATGCTCACTCAACGTAAACAGTTTGTCGAGCAATTAACCGAAATAAAGAAGCAATGTCAGTTGTTAACTGCACAAACTATACAAATAATTGAGCAGCATCAACAAAATCTGCTTTCTGCTTCAACGGGGGAAGCAGACTATACGCCAGAGATGTTAAAGGCAGATATTGCGTATTGCCGTAGCCGTTTACCGTTGCTTTCGGCATTAGATACCCATGCAATTAGCGAAGGAAACTTTAACAAACTGACTGATGCCGCGCTGTTCAAATTTGAGGACATAGAGGACAAACGGGCTTTTCGTAATTCACTGTTTGATTTATTAAAGATTAATACATCCGGCAATATGCCGGCCGGACAAATCCGGGAATTAAAAGCGCTTATAGAGGCGTCTGAACAAAAACTCCGGCAGGATACGCCTGAATTACTACTCGATAGAGAGAATAAATATTCCTTTCAATATAATGGTGAAAGCTATAACATTACTGATATGGTTCACACTATTGGCAAACCACAGCTGGTTCAGCCAATATTGACAGCAGTCAAGGAATACGTTGAAAGCCATCTGGCGCTTACTTCGGGCTTCAAGGCTGGGGCTAATCAGCAAACCAATTATTTCCGGGCTTTTAACACGCTGCAACAGAACCGTGAACTGATTGAAGACTATATCGCCAACTTTAAACACCATCGCGAATGCATCGAAAAAGCACGTCTGGCCAGTGAGGAACAGGAACGTAAGAGACTTGAGAATGAAGAGCAGGAGCGCCAAAAATTAGCAGTTCGTCAACAACAACTAAGGGAGGCAGCCCCTCCTCATAAGGTGGATCAGCAATATATGGACAGGATTAAGCAACACACAACAAAAGCCAAGCAGAATCTGGCGATATTAAACAAAATTTGCAACGACTTAATAGCTGAAAAAGAGCGCTTGTTTCATAACAACCGCCGTGACAGCCGTATACAGATTGTTAAGGATCTTTATAGTGTATTCCATGCAAAACAACAAGCTTTTCAAATGGTAATCGACAGGCTGAATTTCTTGCAGGCGAATCCGTCAAGGATTACCGCTGTAATCATTGACGGAGTACGGAATGATAACGCAAATAACCGTAAACAACTTATAACTCTATTAAGAGATGAGCTCAAACGGGAAAACATAGAAAAATTAACTCTTGAGTCAGGCTGGTTCATCAACCTGATTAATAAATTCCTCCGATTTTTCAACGACAGTCAACGTGAACTAAGCTTTTTTGCCACTAAATCCGAACAAAATGTTTATCGTATCCGTGATACAGCTATTCAAGAGTTAAGTCCTCAAACCAGGCATACTGAGGCTGATTACGAGGACATTAAGGATGGCCATGAACTGACTCCGTGGGAAAAGGCATTCTTTTAGGCATAAAATGCAAATAATGATTGACACAGGGCAATTTATTGAGTAACTTACCCCCCTATGCCGAGGTGGTGGAATTGGTAGACACGCTAGCTTCAGGTGCTAGTGGGGGTAACCCCGTGGAGGTTCGAGTCCTCTTCTCGGTACCATAGTTTGGAATATATAAGGTTTTATAGCCTTTATTTAGCACTCCATACTTTGTTATTTTCTTTTAAGATCCCGATAAAAATTTTCATGGACTCCGAGAGCCATTAAAATCCTGTTTTCAGAATCCCATTCATAAGCCAAAAGCATTTGCTGGTGGTTAATCTTAAATTTATAAACATAAACACCAGACAAGTCACCCTTCTTTTCTTCTCCTATGCCGGGATCTTTGACTATTGCATGAATAGCTTCATTCACAACAAGTTTATGGGTGCTTGCCAATTTTTTGTATGCTTTTTTAAAAGCTGGCATTTGCCTTATTTGAATCTCACTCACTTTTGCCTTCAAAATAAAATGGTTCAGCTAATGATTTATCTTGTAGTTTAGAAAGAAGCACATCTCTTATAAATTCAATAGGCAAATCAGGATTATCTAAAGCGCATTTCCCTAATTTAGCCCAATACTCTATTTGGTTGGGAATAGAGCGAAATTCAGCTGATGCAACTTTCTTCGCGTCATTATAAATTGATTCATTAATTCTAATTGGAATACCCATTTAAACCACCATTGTAATATTATGCAACCATTGTTTTAATATGCTACATTTGTAGTTTAGCATATTTTAAACAATATGCAATATTAGTCACTCCCACGTCATCCCGAGCGCAGCGAGGGATCTCCCTTCAGAGGCAGAATCTTTAGCATAACGATCGATATATCCCAATAACGGGGGTTGTGAATAGTGAACAGCGACAATCTGGGCAGGATAACAAAACATGCTTCGTAGTCTTTCATGGGGGCTATTTGATCATAATCACATAATTTTTCAAGCGCTTTTTACATTAATTTAGTACGTGCCGTTTGTTGGAGATCCCTCGCTGCACTCGGGATGACGGGGGAGTTACTTAATGAAAGTACTGTATTTTCTCTCACCGACTTACCAAAAGTCTCTTTTATTGTAAAAGCTGAAATAAGGGTTGCAATGATAGAAAATATGATCAGGATAATGAAAACTTTTTGAGTATTTTCTATTTGTACGGGATAAGACAGCATACTTCCCATTAGAGGTGCGTTAATTGAAATAATTATCGCGATCATTGCATTGTTAAACGCTAATCCTATAGCAAGCAAATTCTTTTTACACTGTTCTGCTATCGCTGCAAACCCAATACTCTGCCCACTGGCACTTAAGCCCAGGCATAAAAAGCATAGACCTATCAGGAATTTGCCAACTGGAAAATATATAATTCCTGATAAGGCCAGTAAAGAGATTAAAGCTGTTGTAAGCATTACTGGTTTTCTGCGCTGTATTTTGTCAGAGACAAAGCCAAGCAAAGGGCAACCTAAGGCATAACCCAACCAGGCTAATGTTATCATATAAGAAGAAAATGCGGGAGAAAACCCTTTTTTTATTAGAAATTCAACCCCTATATTTTCTGAAAAATATTCAATAGCAAAGTAAATACAACTCGAATAAAGTGCAATGTACCATACTTGTTTTTGGCTTAATAGTGTAAGTAGATTTTCTGATAACTTACTATGTCTGGCAAGTATAATAAATTTCTCTTGAGTATTACGATTGTTTTCAACAAATACCAATGTCAATGCAGCAATGATAAAGCCAATAATAGCCATGCTGAGGAATATACTCCGCCATCCAATCATAGCGTTTTGGGACAATGAGGTTAATGGGCCTGCAGCCAGCATCGGCCCCAAGGTACCAATAAATTGAGAAATGCCAATGAATAAAGCTATATTTTTCCTGGGCATCCAGTCATAAACAGCAATTAACAAGCAAATAAATCCAAAAGAAGAGCCTAATCCCATAAGGATTCGAAAGCACATTGCTGCGCTAAAATCATGGGATGAAGCCATGCCCATAGTAGAGCATGCACAAAAAATTAATGCCGTTAATAATGCTTTTTTTAATCCAAAACGAGTAGCAATAATTCCAACAGGAATTTGCATTACTCCATAAATGACCGAATAACCTGTTGTGCTTAACAAAGAAAAAGTCATTGTAGTCAAACGTAAATCACTCATCAACTGTGCCTGAAAAGTGCCTACAACTGTGCGCAATAAAAATTCATACATAAAAAAGAGCGCACAGATAAACCAGACCAATAAACCTTTTAAATTGACTTTATTTTCCAAGCCCATTACTGCACCTCTTTGCTCCAGGCTTCCAAAGCAATTTCAGCTCGATTATTATCAATAAAGGTCGCTACTTTAAAAATAGTTTGCCCTTCATATATCAATGGATTATGGTTTATACCAACGACTATCCCTTCATATCCTGCGTTCACTACTTCGGCCGTATCAGCGCTGAAAGGATCGCTAATTATTCCTATACGTTGCCCTTTTTGAATTTTCTGCCCCAGTTCTACAGTACTTAATAAGACCCCGCTGCGATGAGCACGGATCCAATCCTGATCTTGTGAAAAAACCGGCCTGACTATATTGTTATCATAAGGAGCGGTTGGCTCCAGCATGTTCAAGGCTTCCATCACATTAAAAATACCTGATAGCCCTAAATTTATTCCCGACTCATCGAATCGCATTGCTTCTCCTGCCTGATAGACTAGCAATGGAATTCCTAATTGTTCCGTAGTTTTTCTTAAGTTATTTTGCATACTGACATTTGTTATCACTGGCGCTTTAAAGCTTAGAGCCAAGCGTTTACTTTCGGCATTATCCAGGTCACAGTAAATTTGCGGTAAAATTTCATGATTTATTGAGCCAGTTTGTAATTCAATACCAAAGTCACATTTACTGAGTATTTCTTGCGTAAAAATGTGAGCAATTCGTTCACCGTACGACCCATTTTCTACACCGGGGAAGCAGCGTTCGAGATTCACATCATTATGTGCTCTTGATGAACCGATTAACCCGAGAATATTCAAGACAGGAACCGCAATTAACGTTCCTCGCATCGCGGATAATTTATTGGATTCAAGCAGGCGATTTACAATTTCGAGGCCATTTAGCTCATCGCCTTTAACTGCCGAAAAAATTAACAGGCAAGGTCCCGCCTCTTTACCATGGATGACTTTTATCGGCATATAAAATGAAGTACAGGAATAGAAATCAGGTAAAGGTAGAGCCAGGTTGGCCTGTTCTCCAGGATGAATAGTTGCATTACAAATATGGAGTTTGGAATTTTTCATAAGCTATTTTATTTGATTTGCCCTTCAGTAAAATTTTACATGCTAACAACTTATTGCAGATGTTGCAAAATTCGACAATGATTTAGATCTACTGGATGGCCGCGGACAAGCCGCGGCACGTAGGCGGTAGGTGAAATGTCAACGGCGACAATCAATAACGCCGAAGCCGACATGCTGTTCAACAGCAGCAACTGCACCAGGCCAGGAAGCAATAATCTGTGCATTGCCGCAGGTTATAATGCAAATATAGATGCTCCATTACTGGTGCAAAGTACGGATAATGGCCAAGCGACAATGGTCAAACATGGGGGCTTGCGCCGATCAGCGGGAATCCTGCCGGCTCGCTTGGCAGCACCTATTGCACAGACAATGGCAGCAATGCGGTATGTATTGCGGCCGGTTTTAATTCTGTAACGAATGAACCGCTGCTTATTCAAACAAACGATGGCGGCCTCAGCTGGTCACAACAAACTATAACTGATATACCAGAAGCCGGGGTTTTAACCGGAGTAATTAGTTAATTTTTGCCAAAGCCTGACCAAACTGAATCGGGCAACCGGCTTGTATGTCTGCCAACCAATCAATGCGGCTATTATCGGCAAACATTAAAACGACAGTGGAGCCGAGTTTAAAATAGCCCATTTCCTCGCCCTTGCGTAGAGTTAGGGCTTGCTCACTGTAATCAAAACGGCTGGCCGTTCTGCTGCGGGCCAAATCACCATGCCAGCTTACATTGATGGCGCCCACAATGGTTGCACCAACCAAAACCATGGCCATCAGGCCAACTCTGGTATTGAAAAAAACAACCAGACGTTCATTACGGGCAAACAAATGCGGCACAACCCGCGCCGTTGTCGGCTGCACTGAAAATAACCTGCCAGGGACATAAATCATGCTATGCAGGGTTGCATCAAGCGGCATATGGATGCGGTGGTAATCTTTCGGCGATAAATATAAGGTGGCAAAATGGCCATTGGTAAATGTCTGGCTAACCGCTTTATCACAGGCCAGAAAATCATCTACGCTGTAATAGCGGCCTTTAGCCTGTAATATTTGCCCTTCCCTGATCTGCCCTAATTCGCTGACAACGCCATCTACCGGCGACACAATATCGGCGTCAGCCAGTATTCTTGCATCCGGTTTTAATTGTCGGATAAAAAAATCATTAAAACAGGCATAAGCCGTTGGATCTTCAATTAGCGCTTCATTCATATTCACGCCGTACTGGCCAATAAACCGTTGAATTAAATTGTTTTTTATTGCAGGACTGGTCACATTGGCTAATAACCCGGCAAAGGTGGTTAACGTTTGTTTGGGAATACAATATTGGGGGAGTGTTTTTAAATAGTCAGTGAACATACTTGGAAAAAGACAATGAAATATTGGCGCTTATCATACCTTTAATGCAATGGTTTTGCCAGATTTGTACTTTGTGCCGGACAATTTTTGTAGGTTGGGTCGTTTTGACCCAACGTTTAAAAAAAAGATTGTGCGCTTGGCGCGGCAATTCGGGCTGGCGTTTTTTTAATCGGAGCAATGGAAACAATCGGATTCTTTGCTTTGAATTCTTCAGCAAAGGATTGTGCCGTTGCCAGATAAGCCGAATATTCAGATATGGGAATACCGGTAATCAATTTATAATCTTCGGTTGATTGTTCCTGACTCAGGTTAGCGCAATATTTTCGCTTCATTCTATCCATCAACTTTGCAAATAACAGTTGGCTAAATGTCGATGTTGGTTTGCCCTTTGCAAATAAATCGGCTAATGTCCGCTGGTTATTTTGATTAGTTTTTAGTGCCTCATTGATTTCTTTTGATCGGGAGCCATAAGTCTTTTTTTTATATTCAGCCATAATTTCCACGATTATCTTCCTGAATTCGTCCAGTTTCAGGGAGTCCACATAATTATAAATAGCCTGATGCACCTCTGCCTTTCGATCCTGTTTTTGCACGTCGGCAAAACGCTTCTCCGTTCTGGCATAATTAACCACCTGCTCCACATACAGCTCTGTCTGAAACTTATTCTCTTCTATTGCTTCTTTGACTGACTGCATGGCGGCCGTAACATGTTGTTGTGAATAAAGATAAGCCGGAAGCAACGATATGAATAGACCCGTATATAATGATTTATATTCCTCTTTATCATTCTGGAATATTTGAGCCAAACGCAAATCGTTACTGAGTTCTTTATGAATTTTCAGCAATTTTCCAACATCTTCTTCCAGGTTGCCAGAAGAAAAGAGTCTCATAGCAAAATTACCACGGCTCTTACGAGCCTCCTCCAGGACATAATTATTAAATATCTCTTTATCAAAACTTTTTACCCAATCAAAGAATTGTGGTAGAAAATAACTTATTATCTTGGGATCAGTGTGTTCTCGTCGTTTAAACCCCACAAATGGAAATTTGATTGGCTCTGCCGGCGAGGCTTGTGTGCCAAACTCAGGGGCAGGCGGTTTCATCATTACTGCAAGCTTTCTGGTAATTCCCACAAGCTCTTTAATTTTATCAAGCCATGCTGCCGCTTTTCCGAAGAGCCTGCTAACCTTTTGCATTAGCTCTTCGGCCAAGCGAATGACTTTCGCACAAAAATTGCCATTGTCTTCGACTGTAAGCGTATTATCACCTGCCTGTTTTTTATAATATTCAGAAGTCGCCTGATAAAAGTCTTCCCTGAATTGGTGTATGGCTGCAACGCCTGCATCCCGGGCATTATTTTCAGCAGCAATCTGGCTTGTTTTTTGTGGTGCTTTTGCTGTCCCTTCTTCAGATCGGTAATTTTCAAAAACCTGATAGCTTTGAGTAAAAAAACTTTCCTGCAATAATCCGGCTATCATTTCCGACTTTGGCCGAACCGCATTCAGTCCTTCTGAAAGTTCCTCATCAAGAATTTTTGCTTCAAGCAGAGCGTCTTCAACAAGCTGTGAATGCGCATCGCGCCAGATTTGATGGTAACGCTGTTTAAGTTTTTCACTATTATACTGACCTTCCGGCGAAGCAAAGGCTGACGCAACCGGTATTTTGTCAGAAGGCGTCGCCTGATCCCGAGCGGCCTCCATTTTCTGGTTTCGGCTTGCTGTCCATTGTTCTATTTCCTGAAAGCATTCCGGGTTGGTATGCAAAAACTCATAAAAAGGCGGTACCCGAGCGCCCTTCATATTTTTTACACAACCACGATAATAAATCAGTTTGCTATACAGCTCGTCATAATCATTTTGGAATGTCCTTAGCAGGTGATTAACATACGAGGTTTTAGAATAATTTTTATTGAACTCTGACAGCTCCTGGCTATCAAAATGTTTTCCTTTATTGTTTAACTTCCAGTAATATTCACCAAGCTTCTGACACTTTTCAGGCTCCAGTGACAGATAATCCACTTCCATCTCTTGTTTATCGGTATCAAAATAATCTTTAAGCTGGGCTTTGAGCATTGCAGGATCATAGGTAACCAGGATTTTTAACAGCGCCTTGAAAAATTGCTGCTGGAAAGTAATTTTTTTGCCATCCTCTGTTATGTAAGAGGGGTTGGAGGCTAGCATGCGAAAAGCCTTATAGGCTTGAAAGCGTTTACCGTAATTTGCATTTCCGGGAAACTTGTTGGTCGGCCAATGGGTTCGGTAATAGACGATAGGAAAATTATTAAAATCCTGCTCCTTCAGCGCCATGGTAGCGCCAGTATTTTTAGCGGAAAACAGGAAGCTGACCATAGCGCTAAACAGCCGGCCAAATAACGGAAGCTCGCGTACAGCATGGGCAGGATCATCGGTAGTACGCGGCCCTTTGATGATTTCCTGTTCCGGGTATTTCCGCATATCGCAATCAATGATTCCCTCTAAATCACTATTGCCTGGATGTGCATCATCTTCCTTCATATACCATAATGCAGCGAGCCATTCGGCAACATTATGTTTTAACAGCGTTTTAACCGAAGGATTGACTTTCTCGCGCTCATTCGCATTTTCGGGAGCATTATCAAAATTATACAAAAAAGGTTTGAAATCAGGCAAAGCAATAGAAACCGTACCCTTAATATTGCCGTCGTCATCAAAAACCAGGCGCTCTTCTGCACAGCGATCGCCCAGAAAGGTACGCATATAAACGCTCATAGCAACACAGTTTTTTGCTAATAGCGCGGGATAGGTGGCATCAATCTTTTTATAAAACCCAGTGACAGTCTGTCCACTTGAATCAACAAAAGAAATTTTTTTTACTGGGTGACCAGACTTGTCTACGGCTTCATTTTTTTCAAAAAGTTGACTTTCCCTGAAGGCCTTCCTGGGAATCTCCTTTCTCAGAGCATCCTTGAGCATTGCTCTTTTTCCTTTTTTTATCAGCCAGACTATTCATATTAAGCAGAAATAGCTAAACAGTTCAATAGTTCTACTCTCCAACAGGCAACAAGACCCTGTAGAAAAATGATTGCTCCGGCAATTAAGGGCAGATACAATCGCTGATTATTTTTCTAGCTGTGAATGGAATACAATGAAAGAAAAAGCGAACGCACAAGAGAATAACTTCATATTCAATGGTTTTGATTTCGATTTAACGCTCACCAAAAGGCATACGATAAAAGGGGTAAGCAAAGGCACTAGACCTACGCCCTCTGAAAATACTAAAGAAGGCGTAGAAAAATATATCATCCATGATGATAATCACTTTCTTGCAATTACCACTTTTCATTATAACCCGAAGTATGTTTTGAGCTATTTACTGCCTCTTTTAAAAAAAGAGGATGTGGATTATGAGCTTAAAACTATAAAGACATATCCGAACTTTATACTTACCTCTGTACATTTTTCAGGGCAAATGTATCCAGTCATTATTGCTACTATTACTCCCGCCAAATTGGTCAAAGATTATCAAGAGCACATCAAATCGCTGGACTTGGAGGGCGGTAAAGGCAAAATGCTTAAGAAAATCCTAAAACACTATCCAGAATGTGCTGCCTACCACTATTATGACGATTGCCGAGAAAATCTGATGCAGGTCCGTGCACGGCTTCGCCAATTTAATTATCATTTGGTAGATGCAGAAAATCCTGTTTTTACAACGACTGAATTCGGCAAAGCGCTGCCAATAGAGTACCTCAAAGCCCCTTGCTCCCTGGCGCCAAAAAGCTGCCACTATGCAGCCAGTTCACCGCCCCGGTCACCTAAGTCACAAAAGCTCTATGAAGAAGCGTTATCCGCTGCGGTAACTCCGTAGAGGCAACATCGTAGCCTTGATGCAGCGCAGCGTAATCAAGGTTTTCATTTATTACCAGTCTATCCAGTAATTGCTTTCCTTTAGAGGAAAGCAATTACCCGCTCTGAACTTGCAAGGCATAGGTGCCTGAACGCGCGAGAAAAACCTTGATTACGCTGCGCTGCATCAAGGCTACTCTCTATTTATTCAACAAAGCTCTTCCGGCGCAATAGATAATAAGTCTCTTTCCCGCGAGACTCCCGACATAAAATCAACGCGCAAACTGCAACCAGGCTCACAATACAACCAGGAACCCACAGATAACCACTCGCAGTTCCCTGCGCCGCCAATGGCAATGCCAGGGCGCCTATGCTTGCAGCCAAAGACCAGGTAGTAGATACCCCCTGACAACGGATCTGCACCGGCAATTGTAAATAGAGAAAATAAAACAACGCCGAACACAACAATCCATTAGCCAGCACATAACCTGCCAGTGCACAAAAAACACCAGCGAGATTATGTTGATAAGTAAAATAAAACAGCAACGGAGCCGTTAGCGCAGCGGTTATCATACTACTATGCAACAACCGGCAGGCTTGTTCCGGTTTTGCCAGCCGGGCGATCGCCAGCGCCAGTAATGAGGCGCCAAGCTGGGCCAGCGAACCGGACCAGGAGCACAACTCCTTTGCCATCAGGCGCTGATCAATCGCAAATGATACCCAGAATACATTGCACATATACACGGTCACGCTCACATAAATGCCGACAGCCGCAATATTTAAAAAATTCCATTTATAACGTAACCATTCAATTTTTTGCGGGCTGTGCGTCTGCTGCTGAAACTCAGGCGACTCGCTCAGCTTTTTGCGTAACCGGCACACTAGTAGTGACGCAGCACCGACTACCGCAAAAATAATCCGCCAGAGCTCAGGTTGATTAATACTATGCAAGATTGCCGCAGCCGCGCCGCCAATAAACATACCCAACGCACCGGCTGCCGCTGAAAAACTCCCGGCAAACAGCGGCTTCTCAGGATGATGTTCGACCAGAAACATAGCAGAGGTATTTATTTCGCCCCCTAAGGCCAACCCCTGCATAATCCGAAGCAACAATAATGACCAGGTTGCCCATAAGCCGATTTTATTATATTCAGGCAACAGACATATCCCAAGTGTCGCCAGGCCCATCAACGCAGCTGATGAAACCATGGGCTTACGGCGTCCCAGGCGATCCGCACGCCGGCCAAATAACCAGCCGCCAACCGGTCTTGCAAAATAGCCAGCGGCAAATAGTGCAAAACTCAAAACCAGACTTAATGACGAGGCGGGGAAAAAACGGGCTGAAAAAACTGTTTTTGCCAAATACAGATACAAGCTGAAATCAAGCCATTCCAGAAAAATTAAGGCCAATACCAGACAAAGTGCATATCGTTTCATGCTTGAGCCGCAACCATAAGAGAAGTTAACTCCCGATCCATCACTTTTAACTGGCACGCTGAAACAGGCCTTGAAAAAAATAATAAATCGCCGGTATGCCATTTATGCATGAGATTAGGCGCCTCAGCAACCAGCAGACCAAAGGTTAGCGTAATTGCATTAACGATTGCCCGCAATATTTTACGGATTTCCGGACAACGATCAATCTCAAGCCGGGCAAGCAATGGGCGTTCTGCCGCTTTTATCGCTTTGACTAAAGCATCTTCGCTGTGCGGGTTTAAAGCGGCATTATATAGCAACTTAATCATTGCCCTACGATATTCTGGCTCCGCCTCATGGATAGACTCAAGCTTACCAGCCGCATTTTTTCTTATTAATCGGGTTTTAATCGCCGTACAGCCTTTTTCAAGGCGCTCAACCGCTTTATAAAAAAAACTGCCTTTAGCATCAGGCGCTAATAGCAGGGCAGTAATATCATTATCCGCTATCCCCAGCCCGCGAATCATATTAATTAATTCAATCCGTTTTTTCAGTTGCCGAAACTGTTTATAGCCGGCCAGCTCACTGGCTCTCTTTTTGTCAATATCACGTGTTACCAGACTTTGCCAGGCAAAAGCAGCCAGAGTCTGTTTGTCCACTGCCAGGCTCAGCCGGCTGATATATTGCAGCGTGTTTGATAAATCAGCGCTTATTTCAGCGCTCAGACCCGGTATTTGTTGATAATAAGCCTGGAGCTGTTGCGGCTCTCGGATAATTGCGGTAATGGCTGTATGCACTTTGATTTGATCGGGATTAAATTGCATATTTCTGCAAGTCGAGGCGGCTTTTTCAACTGCAATCAGATAATTATACAACCAGTTTTTTATTTGGAGGCTGCTTTTAATCTCCTGCTCATTCAAGTGAATAACCAGATCAGCCTGATGAGTGATGGCTGTTTCACATGCTTCAAAATTTTTTTTGTTAACCACGCAGTCAAGCAACAAAGGCAACATATGGTTAAAATAACGCTGGAATGCAGGTTTGGCAGCAACAGGAAGCTTTAGAATATGCTCAATTAATTGACAAAAATAGGGTGGCAAATTCAGATAATCCGCCGGCAAGTCATTACTAAGCAAATATTCAAGCACGGTTATATAAGAAGAATCCGTTAAACGCTTAGTATCAAGCGTCAGACTTCCGCCAAGCCAACGGCTCTTAATAAAAGGCACCATTTGCAGATTTTCCCAAACCTTATTGAATAAATGGTATAACCCACATTGATCAAGTTTTACGGTTAAACTGGCTAACTCATACCCTGGCAGCTCATCAGAAACATTCGCCAATTGATGCATAAGCCGATGATAAAGCTTACTGTCTTCATCAAGGCACTCCAGGATTTGCTCAGGCATACAGGAGGCTTTGAACTGCTGGAGATATTGTAAAGCGCTATTATTGAAAAAAAGCTCGGGCTGCAGGCGAAATTTTTCCAGCAACTGATCATTAGGCTTATAGGAACGACCTCTTGCTATAGTTTGTTCTAATAATCCTATGTTATTGGCCTGCAGGTTAATTTTACTGTTCACAAAAATTGTCTGTAAAAACCCGCTCAGGCCCTCATTTTCAATTGCATTGGCCAGCTCGCTCTGCTGCAAATCGTTTATAATTTTGACTTCACTGGCATAATCCTGAGCAATAAAAGGCGACAGATTGACTGAGCTGATTAAATAAAATTGGCGGGAGCTATAAGGGCCATTGCCATTTTTAATCACGGCAATGACCCATTCGTGGGGATTATCCTGACGGTAACTGATACTCAATCCACTCAAAACATTATTGCGATCCACATAAGCCGCGCGGATCCTGGTAACCTGAGTCGAGGCATTTTCCTGTTCTTCATCCTGCCGGCATAAGGGCATATAGTCTTTGCCAACCAATAACAACAAATTAGCGGCATCCATATTGCCCTGTAAATAATTTTCATAGGTAGTATGTTCGGGATCCAGCCAGGTATCATAGAAATATTGCCATTCTCGGGCCGTACCAAAAAAAGGGGTTCGGCTAATGTCGCGCACCACATCGTCGCGGGTTGTCGGGTTACTGCTATTATCAGCCGCTAACCAGGGCGCGTTAAAAAAACGTGAAAAATACTCTGGGTCACCGTGTACTGAATAAAACATGTTAATTCGCATCAGAGGGGTTATAAGGCTCTCATAATATAACGATTCACTGCCCTTATTGTCATCCCTGCCTTCGCGGGGATGACAATTTTCTTAGGCAGTGAGCCGATTGCTACATGCCAGGAGCTAAACTACAGGCGTTCACGGGCTCCACCGGATCTGGCTCAAACTCATACCGGTAATCAAAATGCGCTTTCACGACGTCTGGAACACGCTCAGTAAAAAGGCTACCCTGCATCCAGCCGATTTCTTCAAAAAACTTTCTTTCTGGCGATTGGCCAGCTAAGGCCATAGAAAGTTTTTCCTTCAAATTAGCATAATTTTTAATCCATGGCTTACCTTTTTGCTCAGCATGAGCCGCCTTTAAAACCTGTGGCGCTTTATCTGTAAATTTTGCCCAGAAAAAAAGGTGGGATTCAATCCAGCCCAATGCAGTGAAAGCTTCACGGCTTCGATTATTAGCATCAAATGCATGTTTAATAATTTCTCCCAGCGATTTCATATTTTTGATAAACGTCCTGGGAGTAAAAAAACGGAAAGTTTGTGTAGCCAGCTCAAACAAACTGGTATGCGTTGTTCTAACTTGAGTGAAAAGCGTGAGCGTTACAGAGTCATAATTTGCTTTAAATTGCTGGAAAGCACTATCTTCAGCTTTTTTAAGGCCCTTATTATACTCCTCTATATTGTAACCAGGATCAGTTAACTTTTTCGGCAGTTTGTTCAGGTTACCCCAGTTATAGCTGAATTTGGAAAAACTGCTGTTCGGATCTACCGTTCGTGTTACAAGCGTTAAATCTTTATAGCGCAATTCGTAAACACAGTCAGCAGAACGCACACATTCCAAAAGCGTGCCTCGAGTTTTTAGAGCGATCCCCAAGCCGCCGGCGGACTCATTGTCAGTATGAGGTATAACACCCCTCACATATAAAATGTTAACAAGCTTATCAAAATCATTCTTGTCTATGTCAAGATGCTTTGGGTCTTCACTATTTGGGATTATAAAATTGAGTTTTAGAGCCATAACATTCCCGTTCTGCTTTAAATGGGATCAATTATAACCAATATCGAACAGAAGAGCAATATTAAAAGCAGTTGAAATCAGGGGTTATCTTTGGAACTATTTAACCGGACATAAAGCGTTTTCTTGACCACTGCGACAACTTCCTGCTTTTCATCATAAATGGTAATATCAAAGACCGGATAAATTTTCTGCTTTTCGGCAACCTCCAGCCTTATTGCCTCAATCTGATCTTCTGATAATCTGAACTCAGCATAAACCCGGCTTTTTCCGGGGCGGACATAGTCGATTTCCCCCTGCTTATCCCAGACCACATAACCTGGCCCAAGGCGTTGCAACACCATAATAAATAAAAAGGGATCGGTCATGGAGTAAAGGCTGCCGCCGTACTGAACACGCATATAATTTTTGTTATACCAGCGAAAAGCCAAAGACACTTTGGCATAACTGAAATCAGGGCTGATAGTAATAACTTTAATGCCCGCCCCCCAGAATGGAGGCCAGAGATTAAATATCCATTTTAATAAGCGGGCTGATAATTTCATAAGTGTTATTCTTCCTGAACAGTTACCTCAAGTGCAGTCACATTCTGCAAGCCGCGCGGCAAGCGATTACCTCTCCGCCCGCGCTCGCCACGATAATGGCCAAGATCAGCGGGCTTTAGAGTATAATGACGTTTACCGGCATACACCGTTAGCATGTCATTAGCGCCAAGCAATTGCACATCAATCACAAACTCTTCCCGTTGCTGCGCTTTTGCCGAGGGAACATTAATCAATTTATTCCCTTTACCTTTTGTCAATACCGGCAACTCCTGAGCCGGAAATACCAGCAAGCGGCCAATGTTGGTGACACAGGCAATTAATCGGCTTTCTTTATCTTTGGCAATCCGGGGCGATAAAATCCGGCTATTAGGCGGCAGCTTGACACAGGCCTTGCCGTTTTTATTTTTCACATACAACTCGCCTAAACGGGTCAGGAAGCCATAACCGGCATCACTGGCCAACAATACCCAATCGTCAGTTTCGCCGCCAATCACGGCTTCAAAAGTCGCGCCGTCAGCCGGATTCAATCTGCCGGTTAAAGGCTCGCCCTGACCGCGCGCTGACGGTAAAGCGTGTCCAGGCAAATTATACACTTTGCCTTCACTGTCAAAAAACACCACTTGCTGATTGCTGCGCGCGTTAGCCTGCGTTTTAAATTCATCACCCGCTTTATAACTTAATTCGCGGCCATTCATGTCGTGGCCTTTTGCAGCCCGTACCCAGCCTTTTTGCGATAATACGACTGTTATCGGCTCGTTAGGTAAAATATCCTCTTCCTTCAGCGCTTGTGATTCGCTGCGTTCAATCAATGGAGAACAGCGCGCATCACCGAATTTGTCACGATCAGCAATAATTTCTTCTTTAACCAGTTTCTTTAATCGTGCCTCACTGGATAAGATCAACTGTAAGTGATCGCGTTCAGCGCTTAAGCCATCCAACTCGCCGCGCAGCTTGATTTCTTCCAGTTTGGCTAAATGACGCAATTTCATTTCCAGAATGGCATCGGCCTGAATCTCAGTCAGATTAAAGCGCGCAATCAGGCCTTGTTTGGGGTGTTCATGTTCGCGGATAATTGCAATGACTTCGTCAATATTGAGATAAGCGATAATCAGGCCTTCCAGGATATGGATACGCTCAAGCACTTTCTCAAGCCGATGGTTTAAGCGGCGCGTTACCGTAGCCAGACGGTAAGTCAGCCATTCTTTCAGCAACGTCAGCAGGTTTTTCACTCGCGGCTTGCCATCAAGCCCGATCATATTAAAATTAACCCGGTAACTGCGTTCTAACTCGGTTGTAGCAAACAAATGCGACATTAAGCCTTCAGCATCTACCCGATTCGAGCGCGGAACGATGACCAGCCGGGTAGGGTGTTCATGATCCGATTCATCACGCAAATCCTCCACCATAGGCAGCTTTTTTTGCTGCATCTGGGCAGCAATCTGCTCAATGATTTTTGCTCCGGAAACCTGATAAGGTAGCGCAGTGATCACAATCTGATGCTGTTCGATTTTATAAACAGCCCGCATTTTGATGGAACCGGTACCGGTGTGATAAACATTACGGATTTGGGCAGCAGGAGTAATAATTTCAGCGTTAGTCGGAAAATCTGGCGCTTTGATATGCTGGCAAAGATCATCAACGGTTGCATCGGGATGCTCAAGCAAATGCACGCAGGCATTAGCGACTTCCATTAAATTATGCGGCAGAATATCCGCTGACATGCCAACCGCAATCCCGGTCGCCCCATTAAGTAAAACATTAGGCAAGCGGGCAGGCAGCAGGGAGGGTTCCTGTAAGGTGCCGTCAAAGTTATCAACCCAGTCTACCGTACCTTGTTGCAGCTCAGACAGCAATAAATCAGCATAAGCGGACAGACGCGCTTCGGTATACCGCATAGCGGCAAATGATTTCGGATCATCAGGCGAACCCCAGTTACCTTGCCCATCAACAAAAGGATAGCGGTAAGAAAACGGTTGCGCCATTAAAACCATGGCTTCATAACAGGCCGAATCGCCATGGGGATGAAATTTACCCAGCACATCCCCGACGGTCCGGGCAGATTTCTTATGCTTTGCCGTGGCTTTAAGTCCGAGCTCTGACATGGCATAAATAATTCGCCGCTGTACCGGTTTCAACCCATCGGCAACGTGGGGTAAAGCCCGGTCAAGAATGACATACATTGAATAATCAAGATAAGCTTTTTCAGTAAATTCTGTTAGCGGTTTCTGCTCGATAGTGTCTGTTATTACCATAGTATTCACGCGTACAGGTCAGGTTGCTGCTAAACAAATGAGTTTAACATGTAAGTTTACCTGGCGCCATGGACAGGCAAAGCAGCAATGATTAAAATGCTTCTTTTTCATCAAATCCGATTTTCCGTGCATCATTATCAAGATTTAATTACCCTTTTTGATCGCTGTTTTGCAGAAAAGTATAATACCCGGCTGATAAAAGGCGGCGATGAGCCCCTTTACCTCCCTGCAGACGACACGCGCCCTTATCATGCCATTTACTTTGCCCATGGCTTTTTCAGCAGCGCCCTGCATGAATGCGCTCATTGGCTGCTGGCAGGAAAAAACCGGCGCCAGTTGATTGACTATGGCTACTGGTATGCCCCGGACGGCCGAACAGCAGAGCAGCAATTGCTGTTTCAACAGGTTGAGGTTAAACCACAGGCACTGGAATTAATATTGGCTACCGCCTGCAATCATCCTTTTCGCGTCAGCATTGATAATTTAAATGGCGTTGAAGCGGATACCGAAGGGTTTAAGCAAGCGGTCTATCAGCAGGCCGTTCAATATTGCCAACAAGGCTTACCAAAAAGGGCTGCTGTTTTTACCGATGCTTTGTGTGAGTTTTATGGCAGTAGCCTTGATGCATGTAGCTTAATTAAGGTTTACAGTAAGGAAGTGTTGGGCTTTACAGCCCAACCTACATAGGTTTAAACAAGCGTAGGTTGGGTCGTTTGACCCAACAATTATCATTTGATGCTTTTTCTGGCTTTCTGAATCGCTCTGATCTGAGCAACAGCGCGCGCCAACTCTGCTGCGGCCATTGCGTAGTCAACCTCAGCATTTTTGTTGGCCATTGCTTCTTCAGCTTTGGCTTTCGCTGCGAGGGCTGCCGCCTCATCAAGGCTATCTGCCCGCTCAACAACATCTGCCAGCACGCTGACCCGGAATGGTTGTACCTCAAGCATACCGCCCGAAACATAGTAAACATCCTGAGCGCCGCCTTGCAGGGTAACACGGATTTCGCCAGGCTTGAGCACGGTGAGCAGCGGGGCGTGGCCTGGTGTAACACCAATTTCACCAAGCTCGCCTGTTGCTACAACCATTTCGACCACGCCGGAAAAAATTTCCTGCTCGGCACTGACTATATCCAAATGGGTTGTAATCGCCATTGTTATTTACCTCACAGCTCTTTGGCTTTGGCAATCGCTTCATCAATGCTGCCGACCATATAGAACGCCTGTTCAGGCAGATCATCATATTCGCCAGCCAGAATACCCTGGAAGCCTTTGATCGTATCCTTTAATGATACGTATTTACCTGGCGAACCAGTGAATACTTCGGCTACGAAGAATGGCTGCGACAGGAAGCGCTGAATTTTACGTGCACGAGTAACCACGCGCTTGTCTTCTTCTGACAACTCATCCATACCCAGAATAGCAATAATATCTTTCAGCTCTTTATAACGTTGCAGAGTCTGCTGAACACGACGAGCTGTATCATAATGCTCCTGGCCAACGATTAATGGATCGAGCTGGCGAGAAGTTGAGTCCAATGGATCCACCGCCGGGTAAATACCAAGCTCAGCGATTTGACGCGATAATACAACAGTCGCATCCAGGTGAGCAAACGTGGTAGCAGGTGACGGGTCAGTCAAATCGTCCGCAGGTACGTATACCGCTTGAATAGAGGTAATAGAACCGGTTTTGGTTGAAGTAATGCGCTCTTGCAGCATACCCATTTCTTCAGCCAGCGTAGGTTGATAACCTACTGCAGAAGGCATACGGCCTAACAGAGCTGATACCTCTACCCCGGCTAAGGTGTAGCGGTAAATATTGTCAACAAACAATAATACGTCACGGCCTTCATCACGGAATTTTTCAGCCATGGTCAAACCAGTTAAAGCTACGCGCAAACGGTTGCCTGGCGGCTCATTCATCTGACCGTATACCAGCGATACTTTATCCAGTACGTTAGAGTCTTTCATCTCGTGATAGAAGTCGTTACCTTCACGGGTACGCTCGCCTACTCCGGCGAATACTGAGTAACCGCTGTGTTCAATCGCGATATTACGGATTAATTCCATCATGTTTACGGTTTTACCTACACCGGCGCCGCCGAACAGACCTACTTTACCGCCCTTGGCAAACGGGCAGAGCAAGTCAATTACTTTAATACCGGTTTCCAGCAGTTCCTGGCTGCCAGCCTGTTCTTCATAAGAAGGCGCTTTACGGTGAATAGCCCAGTGTTCTTCGGCATCAATCGGGCCTGCGTCATCAACAGGGCGGCCCAGTACGTCCATAATGCGGCCAAGGGTCTTTTTACCAACTGGTACAAGAATCGGCTCACCGGTATTTTGTGCTTTAATACCACGCTTCAAACCTTCAGAAGAACCCATCGCAATGGTACGGACAATACCGTCGCCTAATTGCTGTTGTACTTCAAGAGTCAAATCGCAATCCACCAGTTTTAACGCATCGTTTACTTTGGGAACTTCCGTACGTGGAAACTCAACGTCTACTACTGGACCAATAATTTCTACAACTGTACCTAATTTCATACTCATCTTTAAACCCTCTTATAAAGCGGCTGCACCACCGACGATTTCTGCCAATTCCTGAGTAATAGCAGCCTGTCGGGCCTTGTTATAAGCCAATTGAAATTCTTTAATTAACTCGCCAGCATTATCGGTAGCGCTTTTCATTGCTATCATTTTAGCGGCCTGCTCACAGGCGATATTTTCTACTACTGCCTGATAAGCCTGCAATTCAATATATCTTTCCAATAATCCATCTAACAACTCTTTGGCATCCGGCTCATAAATATAATCCCAGTGATGACCAAGTTTGTTACCGTCTTCTTCCGCTGTTGGAAGTGGCAACAGTTGTTTGACAACCGGCTTTTGCGACATTGTGTTGATAAACTCGTTATAAACAATGTGCAGCGCATCGATTTCACCATTGTAGAAAGCATCCAGCATGACCTTAACAACGCCAATCAGATCTTTCACACCCGGTTTGTCGCCCAGATGATCCACTGTAGCAATAACATGACCGCCCACACGCTTGAAGAACGCCTGAGCTTTACGGCCAATTGCACAGATGTCAATTTCTTTGCCTTCTTGCTGCCATTGGCGCATTATCCGCACGGTTTCGCGCAACAAATTGGCGTTTAAGCCGCCGCATAAACCGCGATCGGTTGATACAACAATGATACCAATCCGCTTAATTTCACGTACCGTCATAAACGGATGACGGTATTCGGAATTAGCTCGCGCAATATGCTTTACCACATCATAAATTTTTGTAGCATAAGGTTTGGATGCACGCATTCTATCCTGCGTTTTACGCATTTTACTTGCTGCAACCATCTCCATCGCTCGAGTAATTTTTTGCGTGTTTTTAGTACTCGCAATTTTCGAACGGATTTCTTTTGCTCCAGCCATAATTCGCTTCGCCTTTAATTATCAGGGCGGTTTACCCACCCTGCGTAATCAATAAACCACCGGAAAACCGGCGGCAGTTATTTACCAGCTTCCTGTACGTTTGAAGTCTTCAACAGCAGCTTTCAGTTGGGCTTCAATTTCGTTATCGTAAGCGCCTGTTTCGTTGATTTTATTCAACAATGCAGTGTGCGAACCGTGCATATGGCTGCGCAGCGCTGATTCAAACGAACTGATTTCCGCGACAGGAATATCATCCAGGAAACCTTTTTCGATCACAAACAGTGATACAGCCATATCAGCTACCGAGAATGGAGCATATTGTTTTTGCTTCATGATTTCAGTAATCCGCTGTCCACGCTCTAATTGCTTTCTGGTTGCATCGTCAAGATCAGAAGCAAACTGGGCAAACGCTTCCAGTTCACGAAATTGCGCCAGCGCCAGACGGGTACCGCCACCCAGTTTTTTCATAATTTTAGTCTGCGCAGCACCACCTACCCGTGATACGGACAAACCGGAGTTGATTGCAGGACGCACGCCTGAGTTAAATAAATCAACATCAAGGAAAATCTGTCCGTCAGTAATCGAAATTACGTTTGTTGGTACGAAGGCAGATACGTCGCCGGCTTGCGTTTCAATAATAGGCAGGGCGGTTAATGAACCCGTTTTGCCAACTACTTCGCCATTAGTCAGACGCTCAACTTCCTGTGCATTGATACGTGCAGCACGCTCTAACAAACGTGAGTGCAGGTAGAAAATATCCCCAGGATAAGCTTCACGTCCTGGCGGGCGTTTCAGCAGCAGGGAAATTTGACGATATGCCCAGGCTTGTTTGGTCAAATCATCATAAACAATCAGCGCATCTTCACCGTGTTCCATAAAGTATTCGCCCATTGCGCAACCGGAATAGGGGGCAATGAACTGCATCGCAGCCGAGTCGGCAGCGCCGGCAACAACAACAATCGTGTGCTCAAGGGCGCCATGCTCTTCCAGTTTGCGCACAATCGCAGCGACAGAAGAGGCTTTCTGACCAATAGCAACATAAATACATTTAACGCCAGTACCTTTTTGATTGATGATTGCATCAATTGCAATGGCGCTCTTACCTGTCTGACGGTCGCCAATGATCAGCTCACGCTGACCGCGGCCCACGGGAATCATCGCGTCAATCGCTTTCAAACCGGTTTGAACAGGTTGATCAACTGACTGCCGTGCAATTACGCCAGGCGCCACTTTTTCGATTGGAGACTTTTTAGTTGCCTGAATTGGCCCCTTTCCGTCAATTGGATTACCCAGCGCATCAACTACGCGGCCGAGCAGTTCTCTGCCAACAGGAACTTCCAGAATACGGCCGGTACATTTACCTTTCTGACCTTCTGACAATGAGGCGTAATCACCAAGAATTACCACCCCGACTGAATTACGCTCAAGGTTAAGCGCCAGACCGTAAATACCGCCAGGGAACTCAATCATTTCACCAAGCATGGCATCTGCAAGACCGTGAAGAAGAGCAATACCATCTTTAATACTTACGATGGTTCCTTCATTTCTTGCTTCAGACGCTACATTAAACTTCTTGATTTGCTGTTTTACAATTTCACTGATTTCTGATGGGCTTATTGACATGAAATCTATCCTCTTAATTACGCGGCCAAACGTGTTTTAAGTTTGTTTAACTTCCCACGCACTGAACCATCAATTACAAAATCACCAGCACTGATAACGGCACCGCCAAGCAGCGTCTTATCAATGGTAATTTCAAGGGTTACCTGTCTTTGCAGGCGGTTGCTTAACGATGTGATCAGACGTTGTTGTTGCGCATCGGAAAGCTCTGAATAGCTGCTTACATTGACTGTTAATGATTTTTCCTGCTCAGCCTTCATTGCCTCATACAGCTCGACAATTTCCGGAAGCACAGTAAGGCGCTTGTTTTGAGCAAGAACCTGAATAAAATTTTTCAATTCATCATCACCGGCCCCTGCACCTTGCATTGTTGAAAAAAGCAATTCGCTGTGCTGTTCCGCCGTTGTGACGGGATTGGTAATGAACCTTGTTACCTCTTCGCATGAAACGGCAACAGCCAGGGCATGCAAATACTCTGACCATTTATCAAGCGCAGCATTTGCCAGCGCAGTTTCAAATACTGCTTTAGCATAGGGACGGGCTATTATTGTGCTGTCTGCCATGTTAAATCTCTTCTATCAGTTTATCCAACAATGCAGCATTAGCCTGCTCATTCACTTCGCGCCCAAGAATAACTTCGGCACCGGCAACGGCCAGGCCGGCCACTTGTTTTCGAAGAGCTTCTTTCGCATGGTTAATTTCCTGCTGAAGCTGTTCTTGCGCAATCTTTGCTTGTCTTTGTGCTTCTAATTTTGCTTCTTCTTTTGCTTCTTCAACGAGTTGAGACGCACGCTTTGTCGCTTTCTCAATAATTTCAGAAGCCTGTGCTTTAGCATGCTTCAGCTCGTCTTTAACACGGTGCTGAGCAAGTTCAAGCTCTTTTCTGCCTCTCTCTGCAGCTGAAAGACCATCAGCAATCTTATTCTGACGCTCTTCCATAGCTCGAGCTAAAGGAGGCCAGACTAATTTCATGGTAAACAGGACAAACCCGGCAAAAACCAGCATTTGTACAATCAGAGTAAAATTAATATCCAAGGAAGTCTCTCCTTTAACATTTCAGGGCGCGAATGCGCCCTTTAATTAACCGTTATATTAAGAACCCAGGTTGCTGATAAAGGGGTTTGCAAAAGTGAAGAACAATGCAATACCAACACCAATCATTGTTACGGCGTCTAACAGACCGGCAACGATGAACATTTTAACCTGCAGCATAGGAACCATTTCTGGTTGACGGGCAGAACCCTCTAAAAATTTACCGCCTAACAGACCGAAGCCAATCGCAGTACCCAGAGCACCCAGACCGATAAGCAGCGCGACCGCAATAACAGTCATGCCTTGTACTTGTGCTATTAAATTTGCAGCTTGCATATAAATCCCCTTAATGGACAATGATTAATAATAAACAAAAAGAACTAGTGGTCTTCGTGTGCCAGACTCAAATACACAATCGTTAATACCATGAAGATAAACGCTTGCAGTACAACAACCAGAATATGGAATATTGACCAGCCCAATGATAAAACAAATTGAGCAATACTCAGACTTACTCCGGAAACCGACATCAGCGTTACCATATTTAAGGTCATTAACGCCATCAGAATAAAAATCAGCTCCCCGGCATACAGATTACCGAACAACCGCAATGCTAATGAAATTGGTTTTGCGATTAACGCTACTGTTTCAAGCAGAAAATTAAACGGTACCAGAATAAGCGATGGCAGGATGTACCATTTGCTTTTTGGTATCAGGGAAACCGTATCAAACGGGTGCAAGGTAAGCTCTTTGATAAAGCCGGACACGCCTTTGATTTTAATGCTGTAATACAGAATTAACAGGAAAACTGACAACGACATACCCAAGGTCAGGTTAAGATCATTTGTTGGGACGACTTTCAAATTGTGCAGGCCAAAATTCGTTGCCAGGGCAGGTAAAACATCAACCGGGATAATATCCATGGTATTCATCAACAGAATCCACATGAAAATGGTCAACGCTAACGGGCCTATCACCTTGCTTCTGCCATGAAAACAGTCTTTTACCTGGCTGTCAGCGAACTCGAGCAGCACCTCTGCAAAGTTCTGTAATTTACCCGGGATCCCTGTCGTTACCCGGCGAGCGCCAAAATAAAGCAATCCGAGAGCAATTATACCCAGGACCACCGAGAAAAACACCGTATCCAGGTTGATAGTCCAAAATCCGCCTGTTGAGCCAAAACTCATGGTTTTGAGATCAAAGGAGAGGTAGGTTAAATGATGTTTAATATATTCTGTACTTGATACCATTTCAGTCACTTTTAGGCCTTTCCTGTCTATTATCAATAATCAATGGCGCAAACCAATTGGTCATCACCAATGCAATATACGTTAAAAAAAACACTAGAGGCTGTACCTCATAAAAAATAAATACCAGCGCAAAGAGAATCATTGAAAGGATTATTTTTAAAAACTCCCCTTGATAGAAATTTTTAACAATCTCTTTCGCCGCCCGTGCACCCTGGTATTTAAATAATCTTTTCGCAAATACAGCGGAAGGAAGAATTGCTACTAAACCGCCTGTTAGTGCGGAACCAGCTGCTTTGGCACCTGAAAACAGGAATAACAGCAGCGTAATCATAAGGCAAATACCGATTTGTATGATAATTAACCGCCTTACACCGCCAAGAACTCGATTTTTATTCACAATTAACCTACCTTTCCAGGCGCGGATTATAAATTAAACATCTCTGATACGCAATCAAGTTTGGTGATTTTCTTGCAGGGCAACTTTTTTACAGGTTGGGCTGTAAAGCCCAACATTCGATCTTGATTAAACACTTCTGTTGGGCTTCACAGCCCAATCTACATTAATAATTCAAATTTGAACCCTATTGGATAATGGGGTTAAGGGGTAAAAGCCCGAACACATCTAACACGATAAACGTTGGTCTTAAGAACGGTGCCATAGGTACCAGTGTTGAAGTTAAATCGATAGGAGGCAAATTGAGGATTGCCAGTATGTTCGGTAGAACTCCAGTACATGGTACTGCTAAAACCGCCTATAGCCACACGATTGGTATATAAACAGTAGACTTGATCTGCGAGTGTCCCGTTACCTGTGGCCGGCAGAAACCAATCGTTGTAGCATGTATTCCCTGCCTGACAAGGAGTATTGCCTTGAGAGTCTACTTCATAGTTACTGCAAATTCCCGCAGCATAAGTATTGGAGGCGATATTCATTGGACAGCCTCCTCCTCCGCCAGGTCCTGTATAGCAGGCAACAATTGTTGCTGTATTAGTGGCTCCATCGGTGAAACTTTGGGGTGAAGGATTAGTAAATACACCAGAGCCGCCCCACTCAATTCCCGCGCTGTTATCGGCAGTTGCTGCAATCAGATTATTTAATCCGCCGTTCATGCAGGCAACTGTTCCCCCAAAAGCCGGTTGTCCAATTGCGGTGGCCCCGTAAGTATAGCCATTAGTCAGTGTTGCGCCGCCTGCCGGCGTGTTAATCACGACATCCACAATCCCTGCCGCATGAGCAGGCGTGACGCCAGTCACTGTCGTCGAGTTGACTACATTGATGCTGGTTGCGGCTATCCCATCAAAGGTGACACTGGTAGCGCCGGTTAACCCGGTTCCCGTTAAGGTAAAACCTGTTCCCCCTGATGCAACGCCTGAAGTTGGGTTGATGGCGGTCAATGTACTGCCTGATTGAATGGCAATGGCTGCCGTCAAAACATTGGTATTGCTGCCCTGGATGGTAAAATCCGTTTGCGCCACCACTGTATTGCCTGGTGTATAAGTCAGTGTGCAATTGCCTCCTGGTGGTACATTCGTACAGGTGTTGCCTGTTTCTGTCACATTGCCATCCAACGCCGTTCCGGTGAGATCTGATACAATGTTTGTAGCTGCTACGTCAGTGGATGTGTTAGTTATCGTTAACTGTCCAGTTGAGCCATTGGCCGTTAGCAATAAAGGAGACCCTGTAACCGTAATCTCCGCATCCAGTATCGGTAACGCCTGGGTGATGCGCAATATATCGGCGCTACTGGGTCGATAACACTGACCCGGGTTTCCTTGATCACAAACTACAGGACCATCCATAATTGGGCTGTTTAACTGGCTGCCATTTATCTGCAAAGACAATACGCAGGAATTTTTGCCTCTGAGTATAAAAGGATTGCCGCACACATTAAGCCCCGCGGTGATTTGGGTAATAGCCTGAATTGGCTCCATGGTTAAGCTGTGCGGCTTACTGGATTGATTGGTCACCCGATACTGTACCGTAGCTGTGCCATTAACAGGTACTGCAACCGTGGTCGCTGTCAGCGGCTCAAAGGTCCACACTGGCGATCCGGCATAAGCCGTTGTCATCATGAGCCCCAACCACAGGCAAGCCAGTAGCCTCTTTCTGAAAAAGTGTTTGTTTCTTTGCATGACGTTAGTCCTTATGTCACTTTGATATCAAATCGATAATTATTCCCTGCACCAGCATCGTATGTTATTTGATATTGGAAAACTATTCAAAAGCAGGATACTTTGTTGGTGATTATAAATCAAAAATCTTCTTCGCCTACTATTCTGACTTGCCTCAGTTATTACGCACTTTGCACATCAATTTTTTGGTTGGGCTGTAAAGCCCAATATTTGATCTTGATTAAGCACTGTTGTTGGGCTTCACAGCCCAACCTTCTATGAGAAATCTTTTGTCAACCCTTTTTTTATAGTCAGTCAAGCCTGCGCGATTAGCGCACCCGCAGGGCTTGGGCTTGACTGACTATAAAAAAAATTACGCTGTTCCCGTGTCTGCATCATGCATGATGCAGACCTGCCTGCCCGGCGAGGGCTTTCACTGACTCTTTTTACCCTTGTTTGTTTTTACATCTTTATTCTCTAAGTCGTGTTTCTATTTAACGAACTCCCGATTAAATTGTGTCTTGCTCAGTTGTTTAGCGATATAAACCGAAGTCTATCATCTACCTTCTATCCGTACAGCCCTTGGGCTGATACCTAATACTGCATTCGTCATCTGACGTTCGTGTCAACTGATAAAAAGTGCCCCATCTACGGAAACGGTACAATCATTCATTTATTGCCCCAGGTTGGGCACGGGCACTTCGACAACTCACAAAATAATAAGACTTCCCTTTAAATCCTAAAACAACGTTTATTCCTAAACTTTTAACTCAGCGCCTTTCGGCAATTCGCCCGTTTCGACATAACGCCATAAGGCAATCAATAATTTTCTAGCCAATGCGACAATCCCTATCTTTCTCAAGCGCGCGCCATGATCGAAGCGCTCATGAAACCAGTTCGATAAATCACTGCCCGGTTGGTACCTTAACCAACACCACGACAACTCTATCATTAATGCGCGAATACGATGATTCCCCGCTTTTGTAATGCCAAGCTCTTTCTCGCTATCACCGCTCGAATAAGGCGTTCCGACCAAGCCGGCTGCCGCACCCACTTCGCGCCGGTTCTTAAACCGCCGCCAGCCAAACCATTCCATGATAAGCATCCAGGAGCTCACATCGCCAACCCCTTTTAACCGTTTGAGCTGCTCTATCTGGCGATAGACTGGTTCTGGCGACTCCTTTAATAACTGCTGCATTCGCGATTCCAACGCCTTCAAATGCGATTCCACCAACTCCAGGCGCTTTACTTCGCGAAGTAGTTCCTCCTTCTGGTGCGTCAATAGCGGATTTCCCTGCCAATCTTTTACCGCCGTCAGGTAAGAGCCCAATCCTTTGTTCCGCTGAACTTTATCCCATATAAATTCAGCAGACTTCTGATACGGTTCGTATGGCTCGTGCGCTCTTTCTTTAACCGGCCTCGTTCCCGGTGCATCCGACGCCGATCCTCCTCCTCGCTCGGCACCCGGGCCACATGAAATTTAACATCGCCCCGCACGTGGCTTATTAGCTGCTTTAACAATTGCGACGCATCCAGGCCATCGGTCTTCGCTCGACGCGATTTCCGACTCACTTCGATACTGGATGAATCAATTACCACATTCTTGATTCCATGCTTTTCCAAACACCGATGTAACCAAAATCCGTCTCGACCGGCTTCGTAACAACTCACTACCTCACTCACAGATTCTAATTTCAGTTTCTCTTGGGCCACCTTCAATTCCGCCTGCAACCCCGCGATATCATTCGCTTCAATCGTTACTTTCCTGGTCTTTGTTCCTGTGCCAAACGCTATCACCCATTTAGTGTTTGATAACTCTAACGCCATGTACAAAATAGCGCCTTTTGGTGTAACATGCTCTTTAGCCGATAAGGTCATCTTTGTCTCCTTTTATCGTAGTGGATTAAAAATTGACAAAAGATAACCTTATTGGCTTTTCTTTTCTACATAGTATCTATATTAATAATTCAAATTTGAACCAACATTCCCATTTTCAATCACCTTTCCGGTTTGGAGTGCTTGATAAAAAAATTTTTGGGTCAAACGACCCAACCTACAAAAATTGTCCTGCCCTAGCCGGTTATAAAAGTTGGTAATCTTGCGTAATTTTGCCTATAGTTTATATAGTACTGTACATTTTATATACAGAAGCAGTACTGCGGTTGGCTTATCTTAGCAAATAAGCCTGTATTAAACTTGTTTAAGGAACTTACTATGTCTGAAAAGCAACAAGGTACCGCAAACAGCATGCGTGAAAAAATGACTAACCGTTATGGAGACGGTCTTCGCCACAAACATGATAAAAATCACTTTTCCTACCGTAAACACTGCCGCTCCCATCCCGTGCAATCGGCAGAATTAATTGAAAATGAAGCAAAAACAGGCTCTACAGGACTATTGCGTGCATTTAAATTGAGAAAAATTCGCAAACGACTGGATAAAGGTCGCATCCATTGATAAAGTGGTAATTACCTCCAGGTTAACCACTTCCTGGTATGGGGTTAGTACACTGTGGCCTCTTTTTTAGCAGGCCACAGATCTTCTCGTCACTGTGATTTAAATCAGCTCCTGTTGCTGCAACAGGTGTTTCACTCAAATTATAATAGCGCAATAATTTTACTACTCGAATAACACCACTGGTGTTACTGGCTATTTTCAAGACTTGATCAGCCTGGCTGGGCGGCACATCACCCATCACATAAACGATTCTGTCGATAGTAAGGATTTTGAATATATTGGGATCAATGGCTGAATCGGCAATAATCTGGGCCTTAATTTTAGTGGTAATCCAGCTATCTTCCAGTCCTGTAGACGGCGCTTCACTTACTGCGACCTGTTTGAATAATTCGCGGTATCCTGTTAAATGATTCAGACGGCTGTTAATTAATTCGCGCAAATCCTCAGACGGCACATGGCCGGCAATCAGCACATCGCCATTGAAAACTGCCATATCAAGCGAGCAGCCGCGCTGTTTTAAAATTCGCTTATCGTCATCAAACAGCAATTTGTTTGCATTCGCAGCCAATTGATAATCATCAAGCTTTTTATAAACATTATGGCGATCATAAATTAATGCCGCTCCAGTCCAGATGTTGCCCAAGCAACCTGATAACAGCAAAACTGAAGCAATAATCAAAAGGGTACAACGTCCATGTTTAATCATATCAAGTTATATATTGAAATACCTTAACCACTTTTCTGACGCCATTAATCTGGCGAGCCACACTGACTGCGAGATTAGCCTGTTCATGGGTTGCAATCCCCATTAAATAAACAACGCCGTTTTCCGTCACTACCCGTATTGAACCCGACTCAAGCCCTTTCTGCCCTAACATATAACTTCTGACCTGGCCTGTTATCCAGCTATCTGTTGTCCGTCTGCTAATAGGAACAGGATGGCCTATGGTAATTTCATCATATACGCGTCTGACATTAGGCGTGCTTTGGGCAATTTTTTCTGCCAGCACTCTTAATGATGCAGCAGGCGTCTGGCCGAGCAATAATACCACTTCATTAAAGCTGATAACGATAATCCGGGAATCGCGAAAACGCGGATCGGTTACAATTTTGGTATGAACCACGTGGAAAATGCGGGCGTCGCTTTCCAGCACTACCAGGCTGCGGCGATCGTATACGATCATTCCGGCTGCAGCGCCCGCTACCACAGCAGCAACGCATCCGGTTAACAAACTACTGATTAATAATAACGCTATAACACGATACTTCATAAAACTACCCCAATATTTGACCAAACAGTGACTGTTCAATCAAGTCACAAAAACAATGCAAAATAAACAAATGTGCCTCATGAATGCGTGCGTCGTTATCTGCGACTACCCGCAATTCAATATCTTCCGGTCCGAGGTGGTTTGCAATCACACCGCCGTCGCGTCCGCTTAAAATAATGGTATCCATTCCTTTTTCATTGGCGGCATTAACTGCCTGCAAAATGCTGTCGGCATTACCGGAAGTCGTTATTGCAAGCAAAACATCGCCTTCCTGGCCCAATGCCTGAATCTGGCGGGCAAAAACCTGATCATAATGACTGTCATTGGCAATGGCAGTGATTGAGGAAATATCGCCGCTTAACACGATTACCGGCAGCGGCGGCCTTTCAAGCTCAAAATGATTGAGCAATGCTGCAGAAAAATGCATGCAATTGGCAGCAGAGCCGCCGTTACCGCATAATAAAATTTTGCCGTCGTTAAGCAGGCAATTGACCAGACGCGTTCCAGCTTTTGCTATCATGGCTGATAACGCATCGGCAATGGCAATCTTGGATTCTATACCAAGCCCGAAAAGCTGCCTGACACGATCTTCCATCTGAGACATGGTTGCACCTTGTATTGGTTAATAATCAATTCCAAAAGCATTTTTAATCCATTCAATATCTGCCGAATGGCCTTGTACACTAATTACATCAAAACGTACAGGGTATTTATCATGTAATTTGTTTACCGTTAAGTAATGTTTTGCTGTTTTTATAATTTTTTTAATTTTTCCCTGAGTAATACTGGCAAGGGCGCCGCCATAAACGGGTGAAACTCTTGCGCGTACCTCAACAAATACCAGATATTGACTGTCTTTCATAACTAAATCAATTTCTCCACAGCGGCAACTGTAGTTACTGGTAATCCAGTTTAAGCCCCGGGCAGTCAGATAGTCACGAGCCTGCCGTTCAACGGCATAACCTATTTCTTTGGACATGCTTTTTCCTTTTATATCCCAAATGTAGGTTGGGTCGTTTGACCCAACATTACCAAACTTCAATCAATTTTAAGTTTCGATTTATTAAAAAGCTTGTTGGGTCGAAACGACCCAACCTACGATAAGGTTTCGCCAGTTTGGGTGGCTACGCCATTTTTAAATCGCCCCCAGGCCAGAATGCGCGCCACCTGACGAGCGCGATTTAAATAAAGTACTCCGCTTTTATCATTGATGCCCATTGCCGGGAACAGCATCAGCTGATTCAATTGGGTCGCCAATGAGTAACTATCCATTCCTAAAGCATATAGCCGGTTATAGCTATTTAATTGTTCAGGCCAGTTTCTATTAGCCAGCTGGTTGCCGAATACCCAGGGCATATCACAGAAAATAATGCCATCCAGATCACGATCGCGTAAGGTATCCGTGCTGCCGGCATAAACCGCTGAAGTGGCATAAACCGGTACATCACCAGCAAAATAATATTTTAACAGGGGCATAATCTGCCTTGCTTTTGATGGATAGGCAAGCAGGAAAATCATATCAAAATCCTGACGGCGCTTTGGTCCTGCATTCAATGCTTCTGCCGAACCGGCTTTATATTGTTTTTCGGCGGCATCCCGCTCGGAAACACGCAGAAACTGCCTTACAGCCAGGTTTAAATCGCTCTGGTTATCATAAACCATCTTATCAGTAACCTGTCCGCCTGCCTGTTGCCATTGGTCAGTAAATGCATTGACAATTTCATCGCCCCAAGCGCCTGCCGGTGCGATAATCAGTGCTTTTCGCAAGCCATTTTTACCGGCTTTTGCCGCAACCTGACGGGCTTCATTGTTTGGCGACAACCCAAAGCGATAAGCATTGTCACTAACATTTTTTTCACCATCAAGATCATTAAGCAACAAAGTAGGTACCGGATGGCTAAGGCCAGCCACAACGGACACATCACTCTTGGTTAACGGACCTACAATGTAATTTGCTCCTTCGGATAAGGCCTGATTATACAGGCTCCTGATATCGCCAGAAGCCGTATCATATAGCCTGACATGGACATTTCCTGACGCGCGGCTGTTATTATAAGCGGCCAGAAAACCATCTCGCACAGCATTGCCGGGGCCAGCTAATGGACCTGTTAACGGAACAAGCAGGGCGATGTTGTCCGGAGCCTGATTAAGAAAAGGCTTAACTGCTGATAACGGCGACGGCAGTAAGCCGTTCGCTGGGTGAGCGGAATAAACCCGCTGCCATTGCTCAACTTCACTGAGCAGGATTTGCTTGTCGCCGCCTGCCTGACGCGGGATCAACGCTAATTTCATCCAGCCTTGCAGTTCTGAACCGTCTTTTGCTTCCATAGACAGGGTATTAAGATCCGCTGCCGGCATTTTTGCCAGCGTCAACCATAAAATGCGTTGATTATTCGCACGCTCAGCCCCTTCAGGCAGTAAACGATCAAGTTTTATTCGTTCAGTAACCGCATAAGAAGGATTGCCGGCTGTCTCATAGGAGCGGGCCAGTGTATCATGATACTGTTGCTGGTAATAAGGCGATAGTTGTTTTAACCGGTGCACTGATGACAGTTTGGCAATAGCTGATTTGGGCTGGCTGCGCATTAAATCAATTTTGGCCTGCAATATTGTTTTTTCATTAGCCTGAATTGGAGACAGGTTGTCTGTACGGACCAGGGTTTCCTGAGCATTTTTCCAGGCGCCATCCGTCAGGTAGCGGCCTGCTGCCATAATCAGCATGCTTTCACGTTCACTGCCAATCTGATTTTCAGCCATAGCGAGATAAGCGGCTGCCGGCAAGGTAAAAGGCGATGCAGACTTGCTGCTGACGCGTGCTGCCATTGTATTGTCGTTGACTTTAGTGCATTGGCACAGGAAAAAAACTGACAATGACAGGATAGATAATTTGGCAAAAAAGGATCGTGACACCATATATAAAGCTCTATATGCAAGGACGCGATAGCATAAACCATGGCGAAATATTCAGCAACAATGATGTAGTGACATAATAATGGCATCCGATGATTTGCAAGATTGGGCAAGGTGATAATTGCTGTATTGACCAACAAATAATACCCATGTAAATTTTGTACACTTTTCCTGAGGCTATCCACAATGATAATTGATAATATTGATTCAACCGAAAATTCCAGCGGAACCTTATATATAGTCGCAACACCTATAGGGAATCTGGAAGATATCTCGCAACGGGCAATAAATACCCTGAAAAATGTGGATGCAATCCTTGCCGAAGATACGCGTCATTCCTTACCTTTGTTACATGCCCTGGGTATTGGCAAACCGCTGGTTTCCCTGCATGCCCATAATGAAAATGAGAAAAGCCAGAGTATTATTGAACAATTATTACACGGTAGTTCGTTTGCTTTAATCAGCGATGCCGGTACACCGTTAATCAGCGATCCCGGTTTCGTGCTGGTTCGCGAGGCACGGTTAAACGGGATCAAAGTAACGCCTGTTCCGGGAGCATGTGCACTAATCGCAGCGTTATCTGTTGCTGGTACGCCCTGCGATAATTTCATATTTGAAGGCTTTTTGCCGGCAAAGCAGCAGGCCAGAATCAATAAATTGCAGGCTATCTTAAGCAGGGAAACAACTTGTGTCATTTATGAGTCTACTCATCGGATAATTGCTTGTCTGCATGATATCGCAACCGTATTCGGGCAAGAATATGAACTGGTTCTGGCAAAAGAGATTACTAAACTGTATGAGTGTTTTATCCAGGCTAATTGTAATGAAATAATTAACTGGCTAGAAGCTGAATCAGGCCGGGTTAAGGGTGAGTTTGTTTTAATTCTGCCCGCGGTTTATGCACAGCAGGATAATAGTGAAACGGATCGCATTTTAAAGATATTACTTGAAGAGTTACCCTTAAAACAGGCTGTAAAAATTGCAGCGCAGTTAACCAATATATCGAAAAACGATTTATACAAACAGGCGCTTCGTCTTGGCGAGCGCTAAGACCGGCTTTTATGCCATAGATAAAATTATTGGTGTCATTCATTAAAATCTGGTAACAATATTCATGTCCTTTGCACGAAGTGATTCTTTATTGTAGGTTGGGTCGTTAGACCCAACATTATTTTTTTAATCTTTCTTTGTGAGTGGCTAAATAATTTTGTTGGGTCAGGACGACCCAACCTACAGATTGATCAGTGCCAAGTTCGCGTTCATATTAACAGGGATTTTAAGATGATAATTAAGACGATTATAAAAGCCGTTGCGATCTGTTTTTTTTCTGGCATCAGCTATGCTGGTATAAGCATTGGGCATATTACTATCAGTAATCCTGATATTGGCAGCCAGGATGTAACCTATGAAAGGGTTAACAATTATGCCCTGGTAGAAGGCGATATTATTATTGGAAAAATCAGTGAGCTGGATAAACCCGGCGCTGTTATCCGTTCGCGATTGGGCGGCAGCCGGTGGCGGCATGGCATTATTCCATTTGAAATATCGGAAGATCTGCCTTTGCCTAACAAACTCGCTATCCTGGAAGCAGTTAATCACTGGCAAAAACATACCTGGCTTGAATTTATCGAAATCACCTCCGCCAATCGCGGAAAATTTAAGGATTATATCGCCTTTATTCCGGCACCGGGAACCACCTGTTCCTCTTATGTAGGGCGTTTAGGCGGACGACAGGAAATTAATCTCTCAACCCGCTGCACCGCCATGAATACCGTCCATGAAATAGGCCATGCCCTGGGTTTATGGCATGAACAATCACGCACCGATCGCAGTAATTATATTCAGATCGTCTGGGAAAATATTGATGACGATCACCGATTTAACTTTGAGCAGCATTTCAACGATGGCCGTGATTTTGGCGAATACGATTACCAATCGATTATGCATTATGGACCTTATGCATTTTCCAAAAACGGCGGCAAAACTATTATTCCATTAGTTGAGGGGGTTGAAATCGGCCAGAGAAGGGGATTAAGCGAAAAAGATATTGCGGTTGTAAAAGCAATGTATCCAGAAGTCTAGTTTTATTTGTCATTCCCGCACAAGCGCTCAGGCGGGAATGATCAGGAGTCTATGTGCTTAAAGTGCCGGAGATGTAAGAAGCGCAGGCTCTCTATCTTGCGGCTGCGGATTTTGTGCTTTATGGGAAGAATATGAATCCCATAGCTGATAAGCAATATAAGCAGCTGTTAAAACAACTGCCGCAGGCCAGCAAACCGCAAAAGTAGTGATAACCACACCAGGAATCACGGCATTTTTAAACAAGGTGATCAGAAATTCATTACGCGCACTCTGATACTCTTTCAGCGTAGACGCATACATATCCTTCTGCCCCATAATATCAACCTGTTCAAGGCGCAAATTTTGCTCATAATACTTTTTGAATGCTTCGCCCGACAGGTACATTGAAATTGCAAAAGTACAAACCGCATAGCAGACCACAGTCATTACCCCCGGCGTAAGCAGCAAGGATGCGGAGAACCCGCTTACCAGCAACACGGCCGCCGCCGCGTTAAACAGCCAGTAGGCATTATCCCGCTGCCGCTTAATATCCAGTTCAGCTATCTGCGCATGCAGGATATCTTCATGTTCTGCAAGATTTAACAGGGTCTGTCTGTCAGGGTTAGCCTTCGCCAGTTCCTTTTCCCGCAATTCCATATAATTTGTTAATTCAGCACGGTATTGCGTTTCCTTGGCAGCATACTCTTTCTCAGCAAGATAGCGGCGCCATAACAGCAGGCAAACGTCAAACACTAAAAATCCTGCGGTTACCCAGGCAGCGGTTGGTGCAGCAATATGAAAAAAGGCTGCATAGTTGGTGAAACCATTCACCGTTGCCCAGACCAGATCGTTAGCAAAATCGCCATGTCGTCTGTACATTTCATTTTTAAAGCGCTGCATGCGGGTCTGATTATTCAATTTGTCATCAGCGAAGAAAACATGCTTGATAAGCAATCCGGCATTTACAATAAGCCGGCCGGCAAAAAAACCAACGCTTAGCGCGCGGAATACCGGATTAGGCGCGTTCAAAACCTCCACGACCTTATCGATATCGAATGCATTTCCGAAAATTTTATCGAACCATGCTGCCTGTTTTGATAATAACAAAGCGCTGGCAATAGTATTTTTACAAAATAGAATGTACAGACGAAGAAGATTTGGCTTGGCAAGCACGTCGGTTTTTATCGCAGTCGTAGATGTAGGTATTTTAACGATATGAGACACGCCCTTTTTAATACTTTTCGTTACGCTATCAGCATAACTTTTCCTGATTTTGTGATGGCTTTTGTTTAAAATAATATCTTCGAGTTCAGCACTTAACTTACTATATTTTTTAATATTAGCAGTATGATCATAAATCGTATAAAGCTTTACCAGCTTATCACTGCAGTACAGGCAGTAAGACCAAAATACATCCGGATTTCGGGTCCTGTTTCTCTCCAGCACATGGAACAAATCATCCAGCTCTTGTTCAATAAGCAGACGCTGATCGGCAATATCACTGTAATCAGCCTCAAGCGCTTGATTTTTTGCAGCCGTAATCAGGCTTTGTTTGTTAATTTCTGGAGGCATGGCAAGATTCATCATGCTATTACCGTGAAAAAAAGCATTTTTATTATCTATATACTTACGGCAAGCCGACAAATCGCTCATAATTCCATTCCATCAAAAAATTGAACAAACAAAGTAAATTATAAACTTAACATTGTCTTGATAAATACACAAGCTTTTTTGTCATATTTTTAAACAAAAACAAGACAAAGTGAACATAATTATTTGGCTGGTTCATTTAATATTTTTAACTGATTTACTGTTTTACACATTTATTGTACAATAAGCCTATTAATTGCGATACATCGGATATTAATATGGCACATCCTGACTATGATTTTGTTTATAATGCAGCAAAAAATCACATTAAATATAAATCACTACTGCTATTAAAAGCTGGTTTACGAAACAAAATGAAAGCAATTGATGCTCCAGGAGCGGCGCCTAACTTTCTAACGGCTGCTGGCCAGCTTGCCCGTGAAGGATTACTTATAGAGGTTGAGCGCTTACGGGAAGCAGGCGCAAACCCAAGTGAAATTGCCCGTGGATTTGCACTGGCTAATAACCATCGGATGGTTGAACTCTACCGCCGTAAATATAATGCTAATCCTACCGCCATTGCGCAAGGATATGCCGCTGCTGGAAATCATAACAAAGTCGAAGAGTACCGGGTCAAACATAATGCAGATGTCAATGGCATTGCCTATGCTTATGCGCTTAATAATATCGATAGCTACGTTGAGAGGTATCGAGATGTCCATAAAGCGGATGTCAGCCTGATTGCCCAAGCGTATGCAAAGTGTGGAAATCGATCGAAGATAAACGAATATGTCAATAATCGCAACGCTAATATAGCTGCTGTTGCTGAAGGTTATGCTTATGCTAATAATGATGAAGGGATAAAACGATGCCAGAACCATCTCCTTCAAATGAATCAACGTTTTAAAAAAATTAAACAGGAACAAAATATAACTAACTTTGATTGGGATAAAGTACTTAGCGGTTATGCACTTACTGGTAATACAGAAAAACTAAATCAAATTATCACTAACAAAAACATCTTGCTGCCTCATTATTCGTATTGTTTACTGGTTTTAAAGTTTTCCTGTATTGGTGATCATAAGTCCGTAAAGAAACTCACCCATGATATTATACCTAAATTAAATTATAACAATGATGCAGTTAAGCACGAGACGCTTGTAACCATGTGGCGAATGGCTGCTATCGGTGCAGCGAAAGCAGGGCGTCACACAGAGGTAGAGGATTATGTCAAACAATATCATATAGCGCCGGAATCAATTGTTTTTGCCTATGCATCAGAAAATAATCATGCCAAAGTAGCAGAACTTATACAGCGATACACTATTGGCAAAAAAACTGAAGGCACTCAACTCCGAGATAATGATAAAAAAATAATTGAACAAACAATTCATGGTTATGTAGTGGCTGGTAATTATAAAAAGGCGAATGAATATCGCCATAAATACAATATCGATGTGACCCAAGTTGCGGCATTCACCATACGCAGAAGTAATCCGCCGCCATTTTATATGGCAGTGAATAAAGTAGCCAAGCTCCCTGAAACTCAACGCAATGCGCTGCTCAAAATGTTGCTTCGGCTTGAAGAAGGGCAAAAATCATTTTCTCCTTATTGGAAAAACAGTAAAGACAAGCTGACCCACATTGTTAAAGCGATTAATAACATACAAGGGGAATTGGATTTAGGAAAAGAACTGGGCAATAAAAATTCCGAATTATATCAGGCTATTAATATGGCAAGATTGTTGCCATTCACGCTCTTTGGTGGAAAAGCCGCCTATAATAAGGCCCATTCTTTAATAGCTCTCGAGGCTGATCTGGTGGCTGGCTCAAATGCCAGTGTAGGCCGCCCTTGAATTGGAATGTTGGGCTTTACAGCCCATGGCCGTCAAGCTAAGCCAGGTACACAGGAAATTAGAATAGTAAATGTACAAAATTCCTTAACTGCCTGCTATGGGTTTTACAGCACA